>JADFKI010000207.1 GCA_022565015.1 Chloroflexota bacterium | reverse complement strand
TCGGTGCCGTCGTATAGAATATCCGTCGGCGGGCCCGGAAGGTGGCCACCCTTCACGACAGCCGCCTTCGCACCCATGAGTACGAGCTCTCTGGCCGCCCACCGCGCCTCGTCCAAGTTTTCGATCTTCTTGCCAACAAGCACTCCCGCCTCGGGTGCGTTGGGGGTGATGACGGTCGCCAGCGGCAGCAACACCTTGCGCATCGTATCGACCGCCGTCTCTTGAAGCAGCCTGTCTCCGCCCTTCGCCACCATCACCGGGTCCACGACGAGGCGGCGCAGGTTGTGCTCCTTCACCTTGGCCGCGACGACCTCGATTATGGCGGAGGAGGACAGCATACCGGTCTTGACCACGTCTACACCGATGTCCAACACTACGGCGTCTATCTGGCTTTCTATGAGAGACGTGGGAAGCTCGAGAACTTCATCAACCTTGAGGGTGTTCTGGGCGGTCACGGCGGTTATAGCGCAGGTGCCGTACACGCCGTGGGCGGCGAATGTCTTCAGGTCTGCCTGTATGCCGGCGCCGGCTCCCGAGTCGGAGCCCGCTATGGTCAAGGCTCTCGGTGTAGAAGAGTTCACGGCCGATTCTCCTCTTGGCTTTTCCGAGCATCTCTGGCTTTACGCATGATGATGTCCTGGAGGGCCTTGACGCTGCGGCCCACGACCCTCATCTTACGCCTCTTCCGACGTTTGCCCTCTCGACTTTCACCCTTCGTGGTGCGCTCTTCCATGTCGGCTTTCGCTAGCAGGGCGCCCAAAATACTCATTCGACCATTCCTCCGGCGCCCTTTCTAGTAAGGGAATGGAAGAAATAATTATCTGAGGGACACTCCTTCGACGATGCTCAGGGCAGGCTCTCAGACTCCCGGCAATCATGATCGGGACTGCACGCCCCATTTTTCATCGGCCTGCTAGTCCGGCCAGCTTTCGCCTCTGTACGCGGCCTCCCAGAAAAGGTACTCGTATCTCAATGCCGTGTGGAACAGGCTGTCAATGCGGGGCCTTCGCTCGCTATGATCGACGCTGTCCAGATATTCCCCCATCCATCCTACCAGGTCGCCGAGGACCTCCGGCCCGTGCAGGTAAATCCACTCCCGATAGACCGGGTTCTCCGGCCTTTTACCCGCGTTCAAGAGCCTGGTGGCCCAGTCCAGATATGTGCCTTCGGTGACGTATAAGACCGTTATGATATCGGTGAAGTCGCCCTCCAACCCTGCTCTCACCAGAAAGTCTCCGAAGGCGCGAGTGGTAGGCGAGGCGCTGACGGCTGAGTAGTCCTCTTCCGATGCTCCCAGCTCTTTGAAGGCGCGAACGAACAGGTCGTTCTCCGGATTCAGGATGCCCGCGAGGAACCGGTTGAGCCGATCGGCGGAGCCAAAGTCCGGGGCCTTTGCGATTCCCATTGCCGTCATGGCGACCAGGTCGTCCACGAAGACGTAGTCCTGGAGGAAGTACCGCCGGAACTTCTCCACCGGCAGCGTCCCCTCCCCCATCTCCACTACGAAGGGATGGTTAACCATCCGCTCCCACAGGTCATGGTACTTTTGTCTGAGCTCCTCGGTCAACGACATGGAGGTACCCTAATTCCTCATTGTTGATATTTCGCTCTCTGTTTTAGGTATGGAACGGGGTCTAATTCCCCTCGAATCGGCTGGTAAAGGCATCGGCAGCGTTTACGTCTTCACCCAGAAGACCGGCCTCTTGCATCCACCTAGTGAAGTTCTCCCATCTGGCGGAGTCCTGCTGACCAAAGTCAGCGCTTTCCGTCTTCCATAGGGGGACCAGCAGGTCAGCGCCGGGCCGCTCTATCTTCTCGTCCACCTCTTCCTGAGTAGCTTCGAGGAGAATATCGACGCCCGCCTGTGGGTCGGCCACGGCGTCCGCGTAGCCCCTCCTGATGGCTCTCATGAAACGCTCGGCAACGTCGGGCCTGTTCTTCAGCATCTCTTCGCTGGAGACGAGCACCAGCTCATAGTAGTCGGGCACGCCCCACTCCTCCATGCGCATGATATTCACGGGGTGACCCTCGTTTTCGAGTAGGATGCTTTCGTGAGTCCAGTATGCGCCCACAACCGCGTCCACCCTGCCGCTCAGGAGCGCGGGAGCGAGGTCGAAGCCAACGTTTACGAGCTCCACATCGGCGAGCCCAGCTGCGCCGTCGTACTTGAGCATGGTATCAAGGAGCGGCTCGTTCGTAGGTATTCCCGGATAGCCGACCTTCTTGCCAACGAGGTCCCTGGGCCTCGTGATGCCGGACGACTTCAAGGCGACGACCGAGTTAAGGGGATGTTGCACCATGCCGGCGATGGATACGACGGGTACCCCCTGGGCTCTGGCTAGGAGAATGTCCGGCTGGTAGCTTATTCCGAAATCGTCCTTGCCGCTGCCCACGGTCTGCAGCACTGTCGAAGGGTCAACCGGCGTATACAGCGTTACGTCGAGATTCTCATCTTCGAAGTAGCCTTTTTCCTGCGCGATGAACAGGCCCAGGTGGTTGGAATTCGGGTACCAGTCCAACGCAAGCTTTACGGAAATTTTTTCTCCTCCACTGCCACTGGAACACGCAAACGCGGCCACCGCAACCAGGAAGGCCAAAATAGACGCGTATCCTGTTCGCCGTTGCAACACACCTCTTAAAGACACTAGCTTCACCTCTTAGTTATCTCTGCCGTGATCGATTGTTTTTCACGAAATCATCAGTTGGCATCTTTGCGACCGGTCGTTGGAGCCAGGAATACTGACTCAGCCCAATATTCGAGAGTTACTGGTCGTGTCCAGTCGCCTGATTCCGCCTCTCGTTGTGCCACCAGGGGATGGAAAGCCTCTCGATGAGGCCAACCAGGGCAAACAATATAATGCCCATCAACGATAAGACGAATATCGCGGCGAACACGCGCTCGGTAAGAAACTGCGGCTTCGAGCGAATCATCAGGTACCCGAGCCCCTGCGACGAGCCCACCCACTCGCCAATCACCGCGCCTATGACGCTGACCGCGACGGCAATCTTCGCGCCGGAAAAAAGAAACGGCAGGGACGTAGGCATCTGGAGCTTCATGAAGATCTGACGGCGGTTGGCTCCCAGCGTGCGCATCAATCTAACGGAGTCGGGGTCGACGGACTTCAGGCCATCCACTGTATTAACGACAATGGGAAAGAATGCGATCAGCGCCACTACGATGAACTTTGGCGCGAGTCCGTAGCCTATCCAAATTAGCAGAAGCGGGGCAATGACTATTATCGGTATTGTCTGAGAGGCGATGACGAAGGGATAAATGGCGCGCTCTATGGTCGTGGACAGCGCGATAACGGACGCAAGTATCACGCCTGCGGCCAGCGCCATCGCGAACCCCACGATCACCTCCTCCACGGTGGTCACGGTATGCCGTGACAGCAGTCCGGCATCATCTACCATGGTCTCGATTATCACGGACGGCGCGGGCAGCAGCCACCTCTGCACGTTGAAGATGCGCACGTAGGCTTCCCACAACCCGAGTATGCCGACCATGATGGCCAGGGGAGGCAACCATCGCACGACCTTTGCCGCGATGCTTTCAGAGCTGTTCGACTCCGGTGTTTGCGGCTCCGGGCCCACTTCGCTTGCTGCCTCGTGTCGCGTGTTCACGCCACTGCTCCCTCTTCTCGCAGCCCACCACCTTCACGAATGGAGGAGAGAAGCTCCGCCTTTATCCGGACGAATTCGGGCCAGGTAACCATTTCGAGCTTTCGTGGCCTGGGGAGCTCAATCCGCATCACCTGCCTCATGCTTCCGGGCCGCGCCGTCATCACATATACGCGGTCCGACAGGAAGATCGCCTCGTCAACGTCGTGGGTGACGAGCACAATCGTCTTATTAACCGTCTCCCACATAGAAAGCAGCCACTCCTGAATCTGCGTCCGCGTCAGGGCATCCAGCGCGCCAAAGGGCTCGTCCAGGAGGAACACCTCCTGGTCCGCCAACACGGTGCGCAGGAACGCGGCTCTCTGCTTCATGCCTCCCGACAGCGCGTAGGGATATTCCTGCTCGAAGCCGCCCAACCCAAACTGCTCCGTGAGATTCATGGCCCGCTGTCTGGCCGCCTTCTTGGATACTCCCTGCAGCTCGAGGCCGAGAACCAGGTTGTCGATTACCGTGCGCCAGGGGAATAGCAGATCGCGTTGTTGCATATATCCGACAACCCCTAGCCTCTGCTCCGTCTGCCGCCCATCAAGGTAGATCTCTCCGGAAGTCGGCTGGTCCAGACCGGCGATGATGTTTAGAAGCGTGCTCTTTCCGCAGCCGCTGGGCCCAATGATGCTTACCAGCTCGCCCTCGGCCGCCTCGAAGTCGACGCCCTCCAGCACGGTCAGCGGCTGTCCGTTCCGCGTGTAGCGTTTCGTTACGGCCTTTAGCTTTATCTTCTCGTTCTGAATCAATTTATTACCGGCGGCAACCCGATTTCCCTCAACAGACCTACGTCTCGATTTCATACAACAAAAAAGGCCGCCCTGCCAATCTGGGCGACCTTCGCGTATTCTTTAAGGAGTCCGTCGAGTCCCTACGCTGGCATTACCCAGATCAGGTATTAGGGGTCGACAGCGTTGCGGCTGCCCTCTCAGCCTGGCGTTCCCAAGCTCCCCCGGGCCTTAATGTTGCTATTCATTGGAAGTCTAGCCGAGCGCACCGCGTCTGTCAATTTCCATTCGTAAAACACTCGCTTCGATGCGTGTTTACAGGCGTGGGTGATATAATGGGCCCATGGTTGTGAAGGGGATTCAAGCCTCGGTAGACGGAAGGATCATGGCATCGGCTGATTATTCAAAAAGCGGCTCCCGCATCCAGGCTGAAGAGGCCGGCGACCTCGATACAGGCATCCTGTCTCGGGGAGCGGAAGAGCTGGGGCTGAGCCTTACCACCTCGATGCTCGAGAGGTTTCAGGACTTCCACAGGGAGCTTGCCGATTGGAACACCCGCATGAACCTGACCTCGATCACCGCCTGGGGGGACGTTCAGACAAAGCACTTCCTGGACTCGCTGTCGGTTGTGCAGGCGACCGGCAAGGGGTTCCTCGAGACTGCGAAGCTCATTGACATCGGAAGCGGCGGCGGCTTCCCAGGAGTGCCGCTGAAGATAGTCTTCCCCGGGTCGTCTGCGACCCTCGTCGAGTCGACGCGTAAGAAGGCGGCATTCCTATCCCATTTAGTAGAGGCCCTGGCCCTCGAAGACGTTCATATTCTTTCAGACAGGGCCGAGACCCTGGCCCAACGTAGTGATCTGAGAGAGGCCTTTGACCTGGTACTGTGCAGGGCCGTGGCCAGGCTCCCGATCGTGGTTGAGCTCACCCTGCCCTATTGCCGAATTGGCGGCCTCGTCGTCGTGCATAAAGGCTCGGATGCCGAGGAGGAGTTGGCCGCGTCTCGAACAGCCCTAAAAAAGCTCGGAGGGATTTTCAAGGAGATCCGCCGAGTGGACCTATCAGGGCTGAGCGATGACAGGTACTTGATAGTATTTGAAAAGGTATCGGATTCCCCCGCGGAGTACCCACGCCGACCTGGAATGCCGGCCAAGAGGCCATTATCCTAGCCGTATCTCAAAGGCGATAAAGGGGACGATGCAGCAGGACCAGAACAGACCCATTCCTCTCCGGCAACGTTTTTTCTCTCTCCCTACCCTGCTTTCCTTCGGAATCGGGATCTCGCTGATATTCTTCCTGGCCACGCGTTTCGAAATCGACTGGCGAGCGATGCTGTCCAACGTGCGAGGCATGAACCCCTGGATGTACGCGCTTGGATTTGCGCTCTACTACCTCAGCTTCCTGTTTCGCGGATTGAGATGGAGGCTGCTCGCCCAAAATACGGGCGCCCTGTCCTCACCTGGAGCCAGGCTGCCCTCCGTACTGCAATGCGCCAGGTTCATAATCATGGGCTGGTTCGTCAATTCCATTATGTGGCTCAGGCTGGGCGACGCTTACAGGGCGTACGCCTTCGCCGAGGAGTCGCGGGGGCGCTTCTCATGGAGCCTTGGGACCGTGCTCGCGGAGCGCGTCATAGACACCGCCACCGTCTTCGCCATCCTTATCATCAGCGGCATCCTCCTGGCGACCACGGCGACTCAAGACTCCCCGGCATCGAGCTACGTGCTTCTCGGAGCATCCGTGCTGGCGGCCTTGCTGCTATTCGTTATAGTCGCGATGAAATTCTACGGCGCGCGAATCGCCCGTCTGCTGCCCGATCGAATTGAAACTGCGTATGGCCAGTTTCATCAGGGCACCCTGGGCAGCTTCAAACAGATTCCCTTCGTCTTCGGACTTGGCGCCGTGGGATGGGGCCTGGAAATCGCCAGGCTGTATTTCGTCATTCAAGCCCTGGGACTGGACATCCCATTGGCGCTTGTTCCGATCGTGGCGCTTGGCCACGCGTTGTTGAGCACGGTGCCGACCCCCGGCGGCGTCGGCGCGGTCGAGCCGGGAATCACGGGCCTGCTGCTGCTGGCGCTGGAAAGGCATGACGCGGCCTCGGTCGCACTGGTCGACAGGTCGATAACATATGGCAGCGTGATCATCATCGGCGGGCTGATTTTCCTGGCCCGGCGGTTTGCCGGACCAAGCAAGGTGAGCAAATCGGCTAACGCGACCGGCCCGAGCGAGCAAGGAACCCTTGCGGGCTGAGGCGTTTGTAACGCTCGCGTGTCTACCATGATGCAGGTTATCAGAAATTGAAATCATGTTTAATCCAACTTGACATGAAATTCTCAAGGGCGTAAACTCCGGCCAATAGCACGTTAGAGTACCATCTGCTGGAGGCGAACTGTAATGCTGAAGGAAAATCCGCGGAAACAGGTGCATCACGTCGTCACGAGGCCTGGCCGGCGACACGGAGACCCAGATGTCGAAATCCCCGTAGCAGAGGATTTGACGACCACGCCGGGCATCCCTCAGAAGAGCGAGGACGTCTCCTTCTACAGCCGGGTTTACCCGTTGGAATCCCAGAACATCGAGAAGGCCGCCGACCGTGAATGGGTCTGGACCGTATACACGGAAGAGATCAAGAAGTATCGCCTACGGCATGACGAGCTAAACGAACCCCTCGTTAATTACGCGCATGAGACCGGGAAGATCGAA
>JADFKI010000206.1 GCA_022565015.1 Chloroflexota bacterium | reverse complement strand
GTCGGATGCGCCCAGGTCCGCGAGGGCGCGTATCCGGCCCTCGACCTCGGCCTCGTTTCCCACGATTGCCATGTGCGCAGGACCGTCGACGCCTTCGAGGTCCATCATGCTCCGGTAGCTCGGAATCTGGTCGTAGCGTCCGAACTCGGCTCCGGCCCTCTCTCTTGCGCCTGCTACGTCGTCCGTCACCGCGACCGGAGCGGCCACGCAGATTCTGGGGCTCGGCCGACCGGCATTCTGGGCCGCGGAGCTGATGCGGGGCAGTATGTGCGATTCCAACGTCTTTGGGCCAACCATCCACGTGATGGTCCCGTCTGCCAGCTCCCCGGCGATGCGCAACATTCTGGGACCGAACGCGGCTATCAGAGTCTGGAAGGACCTCGGGTTCGGCACGCTGTGGGTCAGGCTCACACTGTAGAACTCGCCCTCGTAATCAGCTTTTCCGCTCCTGGTAAGGGCGCTCAGAACCGTAAGGTACTCTCGCATCCTGAGAGCCGGTCGCTCGAAAGACAGGCCCATGCCGTCCTCCACCATCCCCTTATGCGACACACCCAGACCAAGAGCCAGCCTTCCCTTTGTCGTGGCCTGGATCGTCAAGGCTTGCAGGGCCATGGTGTGCGGGTGCCTGGAGAATATCGGCACGACCGCCGGTCCCATCTCGATGCGGTCCGTTCGTTGTCCGGCCAGCGCGATCATCGTCAGGACGTCCATGAGGCCCGGCGCCTGGGCAAACCAGAAGCTATGGAAGCCGTCGCGCTCCGCGTCCACGACCTGCTGGACCTGGCCCTCCAGCGTTGGAGCAGAGCCTGTCGAACCTATGAAGAGGCCTATTTTCACTTTGTTAGCCTTGGCTTCAGAGTCAGATTTCCCACGTCCGCGAGAGGACGAAAAAGTTCTTCCGGTCACTCACACCTTGCCTACGAGGCCCTTCAGCAGGTCCCGCGACCTCTGGAGCGATGCCCTGGAGTCGTCGCCCACGGGTACTATCGATGCTATGAATTCCGTCGCACCTGCGTCTGCGAAGGCCCGTATCCGCCGCTCGACCTGCGCTTCGTTCCCGACGACCGCCACCTCGGACGGGCCTTCGACGCCCTCGATATCGAGCACCCTGCGATAGTTGGTAATCTCGCCGTAGCGCCCAAATGTTCGTGCTATCTTGTCGCGCGCCTCGGACTCGTCGTCGTGAACGGCCAAAGGCAATGCAACGCAGACTCTGGGCTCAGGGCGTCCGGCTTCCGACGCAGCGGCCGTGATCCTGGGCACGATGTGTCCCTCGATGGTCCTGATGCCCGCCATCCAGGTTATTGTGCCGTCCGATACCTCGCCCGCGATTCGCAGCATCATGGGGGCCAGCGCGGCGATGACGATAGGGAAGGGCGAGGCGTCAGGGACGCTGATTTCGGCGCGCACGTTGTAAAATGCGCCCGAGACGTCCACCTTGCCCGTCGCGACCAGCGGACTGAGGACGGACAGGTACTCCTGCATATGCTTTGCCGGCCTCTGATACGACAGCCCCATTACGTCCTCGACGGAGGGACGATGAGAGAGGCCGATGCCCAGCGTAAACCTGCCGCCCATCGCCGACTGGGCCGTGAGCGCGTGCTGCGCCATCGCCAGGGGGTGCCGACTAAATATCGGCACGACCGCCGTAGCCAGCTCGATGCGAGTCGTTTCGCGGCCGGCGATCGCCAGCGCGGTTATGGCGTCGTATCCCGAGCTCATGATATGAGGCAGCCATATGCTCTGGACCCCGTCCTCTTCGGCCTTTGCCACCTCTTTGACAAATACGTTCAGGGAGTAGCCTTGCCTTCTTGCGCCCAGCATCAGACCGATTCGCATTTAAGTCCTCTCAGTGCCGTCGAACGCCTCATCTTCTAGCGATCGTCTATTCGAGCTTCGTCTTCCGGTCAACGTCGCGCTTCCGCTCGGGCATGTTGTCGATTAAGGGAGTGCATGGCCCAACTCTCGGTATGCCGTCGTTACCCCCAACCCCCGTACCCCAGACCCTATCCCCTTCGTCCAACAAGGTTTCCGTACTCGCATTCACCGACTACGGACGCGACGGCATATTCCACGGAGTGGGACAGGGAGACTGCGACGTGGTCAAGGCCGATTCGCTGCGCACGCGCCAGGGCAGTCCCGTGCAGCTTTATGGTCGGCGCCTGCCCCCTGTTGCGAACGACCTCGATGTCCTTCCAGCGCACGCCTCTCGTGCCCGTGCCCAGCAGCTTCATCACCGCCTCCTTGGCGGCGAACCTGCTGGCGAGCTGATGCGCGCGTCCGCGGCAATACGCGATCTCGCCCTCGGTGTAAATCCGGTTTAGGAAGCGCTCACCGAAGCGCTCGTGCACGCCCCTAACGCGGGGTATCTCTATTATGTCTACGCCTGTCACAAGCATTTTCTTAGCCACTTATCCGATCAGATTTTCGCCGGCAGGGATGAGCGGAGATACTTTCTAGGGCTTGATCAACTTTCGAGAAGCTCCCTCATGGCGCTGTCCAAAAAGGCGTTGTCCTTCGGGTTGAGGCCCGGACTGCCGGCCATGTGCCCCCAGATCGAGGGTATCGGTCTCAGCTCGGCATTCGTTAAAACACTTACCTCATATCCGCTGTCCGCTACCGGAAAATACTGGTCCGTCTGCGACGGCATGACCAGCGCCCTCGCCTTTATGCCCCTCAATGCGGCATCGAAGTCGCCGTTATACCTCGCGTTGGCGCTTATGTCCGCGTTCTGCCAGCTCCACAGCATGGCCAGGAGATCGTTGGCATCCTTCTGGACGAAGCGCTCCTCCCACTGGCCGACGATAAACTCCTCGACGGTGGCGAAGCCCAGGTCACGGTATGCCTGCTCCCTGTAAAACGCCTGCGACGGTCCCCAACCCGCGTAGACCCTTCCAAAGGCGCGAAGGCCCTTGACGGGCGGAGCGTCGTATGCGCCGTCCCGCCAGGCGTCATCGGCGGTCAGGGCGGCCTTCGCTCCTTCGAGGAACACGTAGTTATGACGGGAGGTCTTCGCCGAGCCGCACCAGGGTAGGATGCGCTCGACCATGTCCGGAAACAGCGCGGCCCAGTGATACGTCTGCTGGGCGCCCATGGAAAAGCCGCACACCAGCGCCAGGCGATCTATGCCGAGCTGCTCGGTGATCAGCCGATGCTGGAGCATTACGTTGTCGTAGAGGGTTACGCGAGGGAAATCGGCGCCGCCTTGGCCGGACGTCGTGTTGCTCGGTGACGACGAGACGCCGTTGCCGAGCAAATTCGGGACTACGATGAAGTACCTGCTTGGGTCAAGGGTATGCCCGTCGCCGATGAGCCGGGCGTTATCGACGTGGCTTCCGCCGTAGTACGTCGGCATGACGATAGCATTGTCGCGGGCTTCGTTGAGCTCGCCGAAGGTAACGTACGCAAGCCTCGCGTCCCGCAGAGTCTGCCCGGACTGCAGCTCGACGTCTCCGGGCTCAAAGAGCTTGCAACTGTTCAACCTGCGCCCTCTTCCATTATCTCGGCTCCCGCTCGATTCAATACGCCGTCTGGCTATGGTCGGCGGACAACGGTCATTATAGATGGGCAAACATGCCAATGAAAAGAAGTCCGGTCGCGACGAGTCATGGTATATAATTCGTGACGTATGTCTGTCGTGGGCGGGCCGCAAGCCCTTCGTGGCGTCGTAGCCGTTGATTCTGTCCGACCAAAGCCGAGGTTGATATTGACTGCAAAGCTCATAAACGGTACCAAGATCGCAGAGGAGATCCGTGCGGAGGTCGCGGAGGGTGTGCTGGAGATGAGGGACAGGCACGGCATTGCGCCGGGCCTTGCCGTGATTCTCATCGGTGAGGACCCCGCGTCCTCGGTCTACGTGCGAAACAAAGAGAAGGCGGCATTGGAAGCCGGGATGCTCTCGAATACCGTGCTTCTTCCCGCCGACGCCTCGGAGAACGAAGTCCTGGCCCACCTTGCTCGGCTCAACGGAGACGCGCGCGTCCACGGCATCCTGGTGCAGCTTCCCGTACCGGAGCATATCGACGAAAACACGGTCATAGAGGCCATCGACCCGGCCAAGGATGTGGACGGCCTGCATCCCTTCAACATGGGCCTTCTGATGGCGGGCAGGCCGAGATTCGTTCCGGCAACTCCGTTGGGCATACAGCAGATGCTGGTCCGGACCGGCCACGACCCGGAGGGCAAGCACGTCGTCGTTTGCGGACGAAGCAACATCGTCGGCAAACCCGTGGCTGCCCTGCTCATGCAACGCTCCCAAGGAGCCAACGCCACCGTGACGGTCTGCCATACCAGGACGAAGGACCTCGCGGCCATCACTCGCCAGGCCGACATACTCATCGCCGCCATGGGCGCTCCCAGGGCCATCACGGCCGACATGGTGAAAACGGGGGTTGTCGTCATCGACGTCGGCATCAACAGGGTGGATGCGCCCGAACGTAAGCGAGGGTACCGGCTCGTGGGCGACGTCGACTTCGACGCGGTGTCCGAGAAGGCGGCCGCCATCACCCCGGTGCCCGGCGGCGTCGGCCCCATGACGATCGCGATGCTGCTGAGCAACACCCTCAAGGCCGCCAGGCTTTCCATCCATCCCGAGCTCGATAAATGACATTCCCACATTCTCTCTTGGCGGCACATCGATGATTAGAGTGTTTTTCAAGGAGAATCATGGTGACGTTCATACATGGGCTCTCTGGGCGTGGACTGGTGGGGCTTCTGTTACTAGTCGTTGGTGCGATGACCGCCTGCGGTGGCGGGACCGGCGATGCCCAGCCCACGACTCCTCCAATCGTGGTTCCCACGCCTACGGTCCCGCAGGATAAACCATCGGAGCCGCCTCCTGAGGGGGTAACGATAACCATGCAAGACCCGGGCGCGGGCCATGATTACGTATTTGCGCCTTCAGCCCTGACCTTTAAGTTGGGTCAGACCGTGGATCTCACCTTCGTAGCCGAGTCGGAGTTCCACACGTTTACCGTGGAAGGCCTTGGCATCGCTGTATTGGTCGACGACGGCATTACAAAGCGTTTGAGCTACACCTTTGACCAGGAAGGTACTTTCGGCATTATCTGTGTTCCTCACGAGAGTTTGGGAATGGTGGGGACGTTAACGGTCTTGCCGTAAGGCGAGCCTGACGCGCTCTATGGCAACGCTTATAATCGTTGGCATGAAGACCAGTGACTTCGACTACGAGCTTCCTCAGGAGCTCATCGCACAGACGCCCGCCGAGCCTCGCGACCACTCGCGGCTCATGGCCGTCCATCGCGACGACGGCCGCTTCGAGCACCGCCGGTTCTACGACCTGCCCGAGTACCTGCACGCGGGCGACCTGCTGGTGTTCAACGACAGCCGTGTCATCCCGGCCCGCCTGTACGGGGAGCGGACCGAGACCGGCGGCAAGATCGAGGTGCTGCTGCTGAGCCGCCTGTCGGTCGGGCTGTGGCGCGCCCTTGTCAGACCCGGCCGCCGCATGAGGGAGGGCGCCGCCTTCGTTGTCCGCGACCAAGACGGGCGGCCGGCCATGCGCGGCGAGATCGTCGAGGTCGAGGACGAAGGCACGCGGCTGGTCAGGCTCGAAGGCGAGGAGAACCTGCACAGGGTCGGCATCGTGCCCCTGCCGCCCTACATACACGAGCCCCTGGCCGACGTCGAGCGCTACCAGACCGTGTACTCGCGTGTTGCAGGCAGCGTCGCGGCACCGACGGCGGGCCTGCACTTCACGCCGGAGCTCCTGGAGCGCGTGCGGTCGATGGGCGTCGAGACGGCCTTCGTGACCCTGCACGTGGGCTGGGACTCCTTCCGACCCGTAAAGACCGACGACGTCGCCGGCCACAAGATGCACTCCGAGTTCTTTTCGATAGAGGGCGAGGCCGCCAACCTGATTAACAAGGCCAAGAGAGACGGCAGGCGGATCATATCGGTGGGCACCACGGCTGTGCGCCTGCTGGAGTATTCCGCCTCTCTGAGAGATGGCGGCGACGAGGTTGTGGTTGCGGGCGAAGGCTGGGCCGACATCTTCATCACGCCGGGCTACCGGTTCCGAGTGGTGGACGCGCTGGTCACCAACTTCCACCTGCCGCGCTCGACGCTGCTCATGCTGACAAGCGCGCTGGCCGGCCGCGACCTGGTGCTGAAGGCATACGAGGCCGCCGTCGCCGAGCGCTACCGCTTCTACAGCTTCGGCGACGCGATGATCATAATGTGAGGAAATGTGAAGGAGTATTGCTATGCTAACATTTGTTTCTGAATTGGATGTGCTAGTGTCGACATGCCGCTGGCTTGACGATCGGGGCTGGACCATTGACAGCATATCGTTGGCACCTGGGGCAGGGCTTCCTCGTATTGGCGAGCAAAAGGAAGTAATCAGGCAGGAGTTTGAGGCCGCCCATATTGCCTTTGATGCGAATACGCTTTTCAGACGCCGTGGTGCGGATATTAACGCCAGGTCCGGTGAGATTGTGTGGAAGTTCGAGTGCAAAGGCATGTCGGATGCGCAGCCTCAGACTCACAGAACGAGCTTTGACAGAGCCGTTGCAAGCGTCGTGTCATACTATGACAATCCGCTAACGCGTCTTGGGTTGGCCGTAGCCAATGACTATCTGTGGCAATACAACTACGCTGATAGGCTGCCATTGGCTTTGAGAAAAGCTATTGGTCTATGGGTATTCCTAGTATTGGAAGGCGGTGCCACGCATATGAACCGACTGGTGAGCTTCCTAACCCCGGTGCATTGGACTAGACGGTTGGGCAACGTGGCATCTCAGTGAGAATCGTGTAGCGGTCGCAACACTGATGACTGTATGAATGTATTCTGAGCAGCCGCAACCCTTCCTTGACTGGAGAGTGCCCATCATGCAGAATAAAATCCCGGGCGGCAAGCCCTTCTCCACGTTCGTGGTGGGGAGCCTGCCGAGGCCGCAGTGGGTGCGGGAGGTCATCGAGGAGCGCAAGCGCGGCGAAATTTCCGACGCCGACGCCGATGCGCTGCTGGACGACGCCGTTCCCTCGGCGATTCGCATGCAGGAGCGCGCGGGCCTGGACTTCGTCTCCGACGGCGAGTGGCGTCGCGAGAGCTACGTCAAGGTCTTCACCGAGGCCGTGGGCGGCTTCAAGCAAGACCTCATTGACGGCGGCGGCTCCCAGTT
>JADFKI010000205.1 GCA_022565015.1 Chloroflexota bacterium | reverse complement strand
AACCTGTCCCTTTTTGAGTCGGAAAGAGTGACGCGATTCTCGTCCACGGGCTCCATTTCAATCGAAGCGCCTATGTAAAATTCTGGCCTGACCATGCGGCTGAGCCAGAGCTTTGACTGTCTGGCAAGGTCCTTAATCCTGTACTGCACCAGGTGATTGGGAAACGCCCACGACTGTATGAAAACGGGTAGGACGCCGCCAAGACCCTGAGACTTGAAGTCGTCGTAAAACTGATGACTGCGGCCTAACCTGTAATGTGGCAATAGAGTGGACCGCCGATGACTGAATCGCCCGTAAAAATTGACGCCCGGGTGTTCGTTGAAGCCACGCCCCACACGGTCGTAGCTGTTGCCTATTCCTTTGGGGAAGGTCTCACTGCGGGATAGAAGCAACAGCCGTGGAGACTCTATTCCACCGCAGGCAACAAGGAAAAGCTTCGCTCTGATCGTCTTGAATTCGCCCAGCATGTTCCTGGCCTCGGCGGCAGTGATTTTCCCATCTGCATCAGTGATGAGCCGAGTGACGGTCAATCCGGTAACGAGAGTGCCGTGCGGTGACTTGCGAAACTTCGGAAGCAGCTCCGTTGTGGGCCTGTAAGTGCGCCAGCCCTTTTCCGGAGTAGCGGTAGGTGAGTTGTCCACCACTACGCCGTTCTCCTTCATGAGATTCTTTAGGCTGGAGATATCTCCTCCCGGCAATATGGAGCCACCGTTAAGCCTGGGAGGATAGTAGTCGGAAAGCGGCGCGCCGCGTACCCTTAGCAGCTGCTCCGCTCTGGCATAATAGTGGTCCATCTCGGCGTAGGTGACGGGCCACGAAGCGCCGCTGGGAGTATAGGAATTGTCCTCAAAGTCCGACGGCCGTAGGCGCTCCGTTCTTCCGGTCCAGAAATTGGAGTTGCCGCCGCGCGCACGGGCCTTGGTCTTGGTCGTTGGATAGTTGGTATCGCCTTCTACCTCGTACAGGGCCAGCTCTTTCATACGAGGGTCTAAAAGCCATCGAACGAGGCTTGTACCCGACTCCACCATGACAGTGGATACGCCCTTCTCCACCAGAGATGTACCTACGACGATGCCAACGAAGCCGGACCCAATGATGCAGACGTCGTAAGGCTCGGTCTTTTCAGGTGCTCTCAGGCTCGTCGAGGCCTCCGCCAGACTCATTGGACATTCTCGACGACTGTGGCCGGTTCTTGTACGTCGCGGGATTCACCCTCGCCGCCGCGCCACGAATAGCCGTTGCCGGCGACATTTGAAATCGTGTAGAGGTACTTTCCAGATTTTTGGCGGGGAATATCCCGCACGAAACGATGATCGACGACGCAGTCCTGTCCCATAACGCCCCGAATCTTCTCCGTAACCTGTCTCAGGATGGAGGTAAGCTCCCCCTCCTCATGGCCTGATTCCGGGACCAGATTTAGCGTCACGTGAGAATAATCGTCCTGGACCAGCTGGAATTTCCTGACAAGCCCGGGATTCAGCGCGGCGCCTATCGAAGTTATAAGGTATATAGGGGAGACCAGGTTCCCACTGGCGGTTACGAAGGACTCTATGCTGCGCCCTGACACGGAATCCAGCAGGGGAAACCCCCTTCCGCAAGCGCACCGCCGGGCCGTTAGGGCGCCTCTGTCGCCGATTCTGTACCTTATGAACGGCATCGCGTAGTTCATCAGGGAGGTGATGACAAGCTCTCCTTCCTGCTCCATGACAGGACGGGCGTTTTCATCCAACACCTCTACGACGTGAGAGTGGCTGGCTACATGCAAGCCCTGCTTCTCGGAGCACTCGCAGGCGACGTCGCCCATCTCCCTGGACCCGTAGAAGTTTATGGCGGGCGCTTGGAATGCCCTCTGTATGGATGCCTCCATGTCGGGAAACATCGTGCCGCCGCCGCAGAACACGGCGGCCGGAGAGTGGAGTTTTAGTCCATTTCTCTCTGCGTAGCTTGCCACGGCGTACGCGCCGTCGATGTAGGCCCATATTAATCGGGGCTTTGTCCTGTTAATGTGCTCGATGATCCCCTGAATATCATCGGTGGACAGACTGCCACAGGGCTTGACACTGCGGTTGTAAATAAAGTTCTTCAGCTTGACCTTGAGTCCTGAGGTATCCCTGAATATGTCTCGTTCCGCTCCCCAAATTTTTAGCTCGCGCTGGCCGGGCTCCTTGCCCATTGTCTCGAAGTGATAGAGTTTATCCGCCACGTTGACAGCTTCGTAATGGCTGTCCTGCCAGTATTCCACGGGCTCGCCGGTCGAGCCGCCAGTGCGGTTCACATAGGCCTTCCTACCCTTCGGCAGACTACCGGCTCTCAACCTTCCGGCATCCTGCTGGATTATGCGCTTCGTCAGAAACGGCACGTCCTCGAACCTGTCCAAATCGACCTTGCCGTCTCGGACGACGCCGCAGTCGCTCAACAACTCATGATAGTAGTCGGTGTTTGTCCATGCGTGTATCAGCAGACGAGAAAGACGCTCGTTACTGATTCTACGGAGCTCTTCAGGCGTCCTTCGCTCGATGGAACGGACGAACTTCAGTTCCCTGAGCACCGGACTCCTCTGAGCTCTCAATAGACCCATTATGATCGGCTTGCGCCAGTTGAACGTAATACGATTCACAGAACAGCTATTCTCCAGGATGGCTAACGTGCCAAGAGATAAATTCCAGCGGTAACATCACTATCAATAATCTCAAAGAATTCCAGGTTAAACAACGGCGCCTAGAGGGAAGGTAAGGGTTAATTACGACTAATCAAAATTCAGTATTGGGGACAAAGACCTGTGCTCTTGAATTAATATATTGGAAGCAGAGGACCCTATTTTCGGTATCTGGGCCGTGGACCGGTCGCGACCACTATCAGACCACGAATCCATCGAAACAGGGCGAAACAACATCACGGAATCTCCTCGAATAAATCGGACCTGAAATGGTCTGCGACACAGCCTCGATGCGACCGCCGTACGCTGTGACGCTGGTGCAGGTGCAGACGAGCCTTCGGGAAAGAGGCTACCCGCTCCGCGCGTGTGAAAGAAGTCGTATCTGTTATTCATCAGGAAGCGCACAACCGCCGGACGCATCTACAACCTGCTCCCACCATACAGCCAGGGCAAACAGCTGGTAAACAAGCCCGGCCTTGCGGTCGTCTCCCTTGAGAAAGCCTGCGATTGCCGTTGCAAGACCAGGCGCTTCAATGGCTCTCGCAAATTCCGACCGCGGGATGCCCTCCACAAATGATCTACATTTGGGATCGTTTCGCATGTAACGCGGCCATGGAATACCCAGCCCCCATTTTGGCCGCGTCAGAACCTCGTCGGGCAGCAGTCCGGAGGCGTACTCCCGTAGAATCTGCTTGCCGTTTCTGCCCGAATACAGGGCGTTGGTTGGCAATTTCAGGGCGGCTTCCACAACGCCAACGGCAAGAAAAGGGACTCTACACTCTATGGAGGCCGCCATGGTCATTCGGTCGTTGCGATTCAGAATGGAGCAAAGGAATGTTTGCATGTCATAGAGCATCAGCTGCCGGATGGGTTCGCGGGTGGCGAGCATCGCCCCGTCAAGTATCGCATTCCGCGCCTCGAATCGCGCTTCCACCGTCAGGCCCAGCGACTTAAGGTCGCCGGGAAGCAGGTCAGCGGCGTTGTATAGGATGGCCTGCTTTAGGCTGCCTAGTGACAGCAGTCGCTGTAGTCGCCACACCTTTCGGCTCGGTACAAGCCCCATCAGCGAACGTATCGGAGCAGCAGCGCCGGATGTGGCAAGCTTGGCCAGCCACGGCTTTCGAATCGGTTCGTACCGGGTGTAACCGCCCAGGAGCTCGTCGGCGCCCTCACCGGAGAGCAGCACGGTAACGTGTTCCTTGGCCAGGCGGCTGATCTCAAAGATATGCATATCATTGCCGTGCGCCAGGGGCTCATCATGGAAAGACTGGGTCCGGCGCAAGCGCTCCAGAACATCGCCCGCCGGGACCTGAAGCTTGTGGCTCTTGCAGCTCCAACGCTCTGCCACCGCCTCGGCGTATGGCCACTCGTCCAAGCCTTCCTCAGGCGGCACCGACACGGTGAACGTCTGCACTGAGTCTCGCTCCGCGCGGGCAAGCTCGGCAGTCACTATGCTTGAGTCCAATCCTCCTGATAAGAGAGTGCCGATAGGAACATCGCTGATCCGCTGGTCTATAATGGCCCGTGCAAAGCGTTCCTTCCAGGTCTGCACATACGACTCGTCGGAGTCAACGTGGTCTGCGGCCTGCCAATACGGGCGCACATTGAGGCTGCCGTTGGAGTATTCCAAACAGTGGCCCGGTAGCAGCCGCTTCACCCCTTTGAAAGGCGTGTTCTCGCCGGCCACCATGCGAAATATGAGCAATTCCTCAAATGTGGAGAGGTCGACCTCTTTTCGAAAGCCTGCGGCCCAAAGCGCCTTTATCTCTGAGCCGAATGCGAACCCTTGCGGACTAGTCGTGTAGTAAAGTGGTTTGACGCCAAGCTGGTCTCGTGCGGCACTAAGGCGCTGTTCAGCCCTATCCCACACGGCGAAAGCAAAGATGCCGTCGAGTCGAGGAAGGAGCCCCGCTAGTCCCCATTCCTCGAAGCCGTTGACGAGGACCTCAGTGTCACTCTCGCTTTTGAACCGGTAGCCCTTCGCTTCGAGGTCCTCGCGCAGACGACGGAAGTTGTAGATCTCCCCATTGTATGTGATCCAGAATCTGCCACTGGCGCTGCTCATGGGTTGATGACCACGCGGCGACAGGTCCAGGATGGATAGCCGCCTATGCCCCAGTCCCACGGGGCCCTCCAAGAATTCCCCTGCATCGTCAGGGCCGCGATGCACCATGACATCGCGCATTCGCCGAATCTGCTCCGCGGGCACCGGCCTTCCTGAGTCCGCGTTGACTAATCCGCAAATCCCGCACATTTATCATCCACCTTCGGCCGTGGTTGATCTATTGCCGGGCAGTCCTTCCAGTCTGGCTCCAGCAGGCTTTCGATGCCTGCCAATGAACTGAAGCAGGAGCAGCAGGCCGCCAATGAGGCTGAAAATGAAGAGCCCTAGCCTCGCCAGCACGGCCGTAAGTAAGGCCGCGGGTCCTGCCACTCCAACCTGCTCCAGGTAAAACACGTAAGAGCCTTCTTGAATGCCTATGCCATTTACTGAGATGGGAATCATAATCAGCATGGCCACCAGAGGCGTTATCAGCATGACGTCCAACACGGACACGTTCGCATTGGCCGCCAGTGCGACAAAATATACCACGAAGCTGTTCACGATATGGTAAAGGAGCGACAGGCCCAGAGACGTCAGCACAATGCGTCGATGGTTCCTGTACGCTCTCATGCTCGTTGCCAGGTCTTCCGACAGCGCCCTTGCCCTGGGAATTCGCTTTAGAAACGTCAGGCCGGAAATCCCGGCGGAATACTTCAGCCAGGCTAATATGACCGATATACCCAACACACCCAGGAGAGACAAGGCAATTATTAGATTAGCGGTTATCAAGTCCTGGGCGCTTAGCAAAAAGGCTGTCCCCAGCACCAGCACGACTGCCAGAGCCATGAAAAGCCCGGTTGCCCTTTCCATGATCACGGCCGACGCGGCCCCCCCTTTGGTGTTGGAGTATTTAATCGTGCTATATATCCGGAAGGCATCGCCCCCGATGGAGCCAAGGAAGAAGTTGTTGAAGAACAACGACATGTAATTGATGCTCTGAATCCGACTCAGAGATAGGGTGGACCCATGTACACTTAGAAGTATCTGCCACTTGTAGGACCTCACAAGCATGTTCATGGCCCGGATCAGCATGGCCACCATAAAAAGCAGTACGTTTACATCCTTGATCGTTGTGGCGAACCCGCTGATGTCCGCCCTGACGATTATCAGGGCCAGCAGGCCAAGGCTGACTCCGTACTTTGCAACAGTGAAGAGCCTGCGTTTAAGCATGTGCGGACGCCTCGCGCGCTCTGCGTACGACGAAAGGAGGATAGAACGCTCGGGTCTCTGCTATTTCGCGCATCCTGCGGGCCTCGTTCCAGCCCAGCTCTGCGGCCATGATATCCGCGCAACGCGAAAGGGCATCCTCGCCCGGATACTCTCCCGTGCCGAGGTCGGTGCGCCTGAGCACGACATCGGTCAGCTTACAGGCCATCTCGTCGCGGACCGCATGAATCACCTCAGCCTCAATGGTATTTGAAGCACCTATGACGTTCGTCGCACCGGGCAGCCGGCAAGCGTATTCAACGACGCTCCTGTAATCGGTTCCGTGGTTTCTCAGTATGGCGTACATACTCTCTGGCCCGACGCCCTCCGGCCTGTTGGCCATCGCTCCATCCACGAAATCGTCGAAAGGCCCTATGTCGCCGCCTTTCAGTGGAGTGTCGGCCGTCCTGGATTTCGGCGCGCTCCTGCCAAGATTTTTCAGCACCAGGTCCACGACCTGCCGTGCTGTGCCCCGACCCATCGTGTATCGTACGCCTACGACGGTAATCAGGCCCTCGGTTCCATCATCCCTGGCGTGGTCCAATATGCGGGACTGTTTGCCGTAGCTGAGGTCTTCGGCACCGTCATTATTTTCCCCGAACAGGGTGAGTCCGAAATTCCACGTGGAAACGTCCTTCAGTCCTAAAGGCTCGGACAGCCCGTAGGAGCTATTGAACTCATCGAGGAACTGCTGGACCTCTTCTTCAGTCAATTGGACTTCGTCTGGGTTGCCCTTGTACACGACGTGCCACACACCGAGAAGGGTGTACTCTCTCCAGGGGACCATAAACAGGTGACGATTGCCCCTGCTGAATACAGCATCAGGGTCTCTGGTGGCGCCCTGCACGGCGATGGCGGTTCTGGAGCTCATCCGCACGACGGGCGTTACGTTACAGGGTAAGGACGTCGCGGTAGTCGGGGCCGGGGCCGTATCGGGCAAGCCTCTCAGCCTCTTGCTGTTGAATGAGATGTGCACGGTAACGGTCTGTCACGTCGCCACGCGGGATCTGGCTTCCCACACCCTGCGGGCCGATATCCTGATTGTGGCGGTCGGCAAACCCGGCTTGATCGCCGCGGACATGGTCAAGCCGGGGGCCGTCGTGGTGGATGTGGGGATCAACACGGTGGCCCCGAGTGAGAAGGGCCCGCCGGCGCTCGGCCGCACGGGGCAGCGGAAGAAAAAG
>JADFKI010000204.1 GCA_022565015.1 Chloroflexota bacterium | reverse complement strand
TCGATGGGTGGCGTGGCCCAGGCCTTCGGAGACAACATACCGATGCTATTGCTTCCCGGCGGCATGCGGCTGGACCAGATAGGCGTCAGGCCGAACTTCTACGCAGTTGAGAATTACCAGAATGTGACTAAACAGGCCGAGTCTGTATTTCGAGTCGACCAGATAACCAGGATCATGCGTCGTGCGTTCCATGCGATGCGCAACGGTGGTCCCGGCCCGGTGATGGTTGAGATGCACACGGATGTGTGCGGCCAGGAAGTCCCCGAGGAGGCGATGGACTACAGCCCGCCCAAGATCATGCGTCAGCAGCCGTCCATCTCCGACATCAAAGACGCCGTAAAGACCCTCCTGAGCGCCAAGAAGCCCGTTATCTGGTCCGGTGGCGGCGTGCTCATGGCCGACGCCACGACCGAGCTTCAGGAGCTTGCAGAGCTACTGGAGATTCCGGTGTACTGCAGCATGCCCGGCAAGTCTTCCTTCGACGAGCGACATCCACTGGCCCTGGGCGCGGGCAGCGGCGCGACGACCCTTCCCGCCAGAACCTGGCTGCAAGAGTCCGATGTGCTCTTTGCCGTCGGCTCCAGCCTGACCCGGACCAGCTACGGCCAGCCCATACCGGAAAACAAGGTGATCATTCACAATACGGCTAACGTCGACGACATAAATAAGGAATTCTCGGTGGACGTCGGCCTCCCGGGCGACGCCAAGGCCACGTTGGCTGCTATGATCGACGAGGTGAAGGGCGAGATCGGCGAGAACGGCCGCAAGGGCCAGACGAAGGTCGCCCAGGAGATCGCCCAGATGAAGCAGAAGTGGATGTCCGAATGGAACGCGCTGCTGAATTCCGACGAGGAGCCCCTGAACACCTACCGCGTGATAGGTGACATCAACAGGACCCTGGACCTGGAAAACAGCATCGTCACCCACGACGCAGGAGCGCCTCGCGAGTCGATTATGCCTTTCTTCACGGCGACAGTGCCCCACAGCTACATCGGATGGGGCAAGACGACGCATCTGGGCTTCGGCATACCCCTGATGATCGGCGCCAAGCTCGCGGCCCCTGACAAGTTCTGCCTGAACCTGATGGGTGACGCCGCCTTTGGCATGTCCGCCACGGACATCGAGACGTCCGTCCGCGCGCAGGCTCCCATCACGACGGTGCTGCTGAACAACGGAGGCATGGCGACGTATCCGGGCGGGTTCCCCACGGCGCGCGAGCTCTACGGCGTGTCTCATATGATAGGAGACTACGCCAAGATCGCCGAGGGCATGGGCGCAGTCGGCATTACTGTTACCAAGCCCCATGAGATGGTGCCCGCGCTGGAGAGGGCAAAACAGCTCAACGCCGACGGCAACACCGTCCTAATCGACGTTCACTCCAACATGGAGGCCAAGAAGTCGCGCTTCGAATAATTTTTCCAGGCGTTGAATCGGTTGCTCTCAAAAGGCCCCCTCTTCGCAATTCGTCGAGGGGGCTTTCCTAATGACAGTTTGCAGCGCAAATACCCCAATTCAAGATTAGTTTAGTAAATTAGCAATGCTTGCCTCATAATACTTTGAATATGCTGATCACATCTCTTGATTGTGCTGAACTATATGAAATCAAGAATGGAGAAGAATTTAATGGCACTGAGTCTTCCTGGGAAACGCCAGATCTCTGAGAAAACTCTGGAACTTAACGTATGTGCTGAGGTGCTTTCGCAAATGCGTTTAATCCCTGGGTATGAAAAGGCGGTATGGCAAGGTCTGACACAGATGCAAGAGCGCTCAGCCGGCCTTGATGAATTACTGCGAAATCTCGGTCCCGGACAGTTTCTAATGCTTCAATTCAAGTCTCCTTGGCCTAGCTCAATAGTGGATATAACTTACAAGTTTTCAATAAATATTCAACAACATATTACTCTTGAGCAAGGACCCTGTTCACTGTATCCAGAGGGTGTATATTATGTGTTTCCCCTCTTTTCCACCTGGGACAAAGTGGATTCATACGCGCCAGTCCTAGCGAATGACACATGGCTACTAAGAGCAGCGGACATAGATTCCGCTACTCTCGGTCTTACTCAACAACGACACAAAGTGGAAATTACTAGGACTGGCGGCATACCGCGAGTTACGGTCTTTTCCCCTGAAATTGACGCTAAAGTACTTAACTTGGCCGAAGTACTTGAGAATCCGGAAGAGTTGATTCCGAAGGCATCCTGGGTTCCATCTGAAATGGTTATGCATTGGGCCGAGTCGGTAAATCTGGATTATTCGGAGAAACGACTAAGGGGGCTCCACTCAATATTTATTCCAGCATGAATTTCGTTTTTTTCTTGTCCGAATTGATGGTAGGTATCCGGCATCTGAAGAGGTATCTGCATCTTAGGGAAGATTAGCCATGGGCCTGCTTTCAGAAGGCGTCGCATGGGAAGAGGTCGAAAGACAGGCCACGGACCTCCTGAGCCGATATATCCGGTTCGACACGACGAACCCGCCCGGCAACGAAGCCGAAGCGGCCCAATTCCTGGCGCAGACGCTGTCCGACGAAGGAATCGACTCCCATCTCTATGAGCCGGCACCGGGGAGGGCAAACCTCGTGGCCAGATTGAGCGCCGCGGAGCCGGTCGCGCCACCGCTGCTGCTCATGCACCACATAGACGTCGTTCCCGCCGATGGCGCGACATGGACACGCCCGCCTTTTCACGGCCTGGTGCGCGAGGGACATATTTGGGGCAGGGGAGCGCTGGATGACAAGGGCCTGGGCGTCATCCACTTGATGGCCCTGGTCCTGCTGAAGCGGCTCGACGTGAAGCTTACCCGTGACATCGTCTTCATGGCGGTGTCCGACGAAGAGGAAGGCGGTGCGTTTGGCGCGCAGTGGATGATCGAGAAACACTGGCCGGACATCGAATGCGAGTACGTCTGGGACGAGGGTGGCACGGGGTCCGTCGGCATGATGGGCAGGCGGCCCATCTTCGCGGTCTCCGTCTGGGAAAAGCGCTCGATGCTCCTGAAGCTGACCGCCAGAGGGCTGGGCGGCCACGGGTCCATCGCGGGCAACACGCCATTGGACAGGCTCGTCCGAGCCCTTCATGCCGTCCAGGGCTATTCGACAGATATGCGGTTCAACGGCGTCACTCGAGAATTCTTCGAAAGAATCTCCCGGGACCAGGGGTTTATCGCCGGTTGGCTCATGCGCCACGCTGAGACCCCCGTGGTAAAGGGCTACATGGCCAGGCAGATCAAGAATATTTCGAGCATTCACGCCATGTTGAGGGATACTATAACCGCGACCGTGCTGAGCACCGGGGACAAGCCCAACGTCGTCGATGAGCAGGTCGAGGCCACCCTGGACGTCCGGCTCTTGCCCGACACGGACAGGGACGCCTTCCTGGACTCCATAAGACGCGCTATCAACGACGATGCCATCGAGCTGGAGGCGACGGGGTCTCCTAAGAGCGGGCCGCCGTCGCCAGTCGACTCCGAGCTCTTTCGAGCACTGTCGCAGGCGATATACGCAAATGAGCCCGCTGCGCTGGTGACACCGATGCAGACGCCCTATGCCACGGACTCTCGGTTCTTTCGAGAACGGGGCGTGGCCGCATACGGCCTCCTGCCGGTAGTGCTTACCGGCGAGGAGCTTGCGAGCATCCACGGCGTGGACGAGCGCATGTCGGTGAAGTCCCTGACATCGGGCATTAAGATAGCGCTGGACGCGGTGGGGACGTTGTGCAGCTAGCTTCCGCCGCCCTCGGACTCGAGGCGGCGGCGCTCGCGGTTCGTGATCTGACGGATGGCCTCATCTACGCCCATGCGTCCAACAGGGCCCGACGCGTACATGGAGCCCAGAACGACGCCGCCACGGCCCAGTAGAAACTCCGCAGGCTGTATGTAGCCGCCTCGGTCCTCGGACCACCACGCGCCCAGCCGATCGGATTCCTCCCTGGTAACGCCGTGGGCCATGGTATAGGTCAGGCCGTTCTTATCGACGACCCCCTGGGCGTGCTCCTCGGAGTCCACGCTGGCGACGACGATTGTGCAATCCAACGCGTCCAGCTCGGCCTTTGCTGTCTGCCACGCGGCTAACTGCCGGTTGCAGTAGGGTCACCAGTGGCCGCGATAGAACAGCAGCGCGAGATAGCGCGTCGACATATCTTCCGGCACACGCATCGTCTCGCCGCTGACGAGCTTTAACGCAATCGAGGGGAACCTGTCCCCCTGCTGAAGTTTTTCCGCCAATCTTTTCTTTCCCGAATATTTGCTTGCTTAATTACCCAATCAACACGTCGAAATGATGATTCCGATTCTCTAGCAGCCGCCGGTCTCCCACCACCTGGCGCCCGCATCGTCGTGCTCGGCGTCGAGCACCTTCTTCAGTACCCTTTGAAGCGCCTGAGCGTCGAAAACGTCCAGATAGCGAAGAAAATGCTGGTTGATACTCTGAATGTGGCTCGGCATCGCGCGATGCAGTGCATCTCGGCCCTCGTCGGTGATCGTGGCGTAGGTGCCTCGCCGGTCCTCCGGGCACGGAAGTCTATCGACGAGGCCGTCCGCCGCCATCCTGTCGATCAGTCGGGTCAGGCCGCTGCGGCTCAGGAGAATGCACTCGGCCAGGTCCTTCATCTGCAACTGGCCTTCGGGAGTCGCGTCAAGTCGGGCCAGGATCTCATACCAGGTGAGGGGAATGCCCTGGTCCTCCAGCATCTCATGCTCGAGGGAGCGGATCGTCATGCCATAGGCGGCCAGGAAGGTCCGCCACGCTGCCAGCTTCTGGTCGCTTATCGTAGTAGTCATCTCAGATAGGATGCTAGCACAAATTAATTGTATTGACAATTGTTGAGGAAGCAAGTATATTGTAATATGTAGTTGTGCCGGCAACCAATTCACCGGCAGCCAAATAGTGCATCGGAATCATCGATGATGGATATGGGTAAGAAAGGAGTTCTCTTACATGGAATACACCAGTCGAGGAGCCAAAAAGATTCGATTATTAGGCATATCTGGAAGCCTCAGGCGTGGCTCGTACAACACGGCCCTGCTGAGGGCGGCTGAGGCGCTCTCGCCCCAGGACGTTGGACTGGAGATGTTCGACCTTTCGGACCTGCCTCTGTATAACGGAGACCTTGAAGCAGGCGGCGACCCCGTTTCGGTGTCCGATCTGAAGCGGGCGATCAGGGAAGCCGACGGCATCGTATTTGCGTCGCCGGAATACAACCACAGCTTTTCGGGCGTCATGAAGAACGCCATCGATTGGGCCTCTCGCGACAGGGGGCCGGGTTCTCTTGCCGGCAAGCCGGTGACGATAGTGGGAGCGGGCGGCATGAGCGGAACGGCACGGGCGCAGATGCATCTGGAGAACGTGCTCTCCGAGACGGGCTCGCTGGTCATGACCAAGCCGGGCGTCTTAATAGCGAACCCCTGGGACAGGTTCGACGCTGACGGCAGGCTCGAGGACGAGGGCACGCGTGAGGTGATCGCCGACCACATACGGAAGTTCCGGGACTGGGTGCTGGACATCGGAAGTAGGAGCCAATCACTGGCAGCCTAGCCCGCGACACTGATAAAATCCAGGTCTTAATCCCCTCCGAGAGAAGGACGAATGACACGACACAGGGAACCAGGCAGACTGCTGGCCGTCTTCGCGCACCCCGACGACGAGTCGTTCGCTTGCGGCGGCACGCTGGCATACTACGCAAAGAAGGGCTTCAGGGTCACGCTGGTCTGCGCGACGCGAGGCGAGGCCGGGGAGATCTCCGACGCGAGCCTCGCCACCCGGGATAACCTGGCCGAGGTGCGTGAGCGTGAGCTGCGTAACGCGGCGGACGCCCTGGGGGTCACCGAGCTGGTCTTGTTGGACTACAGGGACTCGGGGATGGCGGGCACGCCGGAGAATGGGCACCCCAGGGCCTTTGTGAAGGCTAAGCCGGATGACGTCGTCCGTGAGCTCGTGGGCATCGTGAGGCGGTCGAGGCCGCACGCGGTCATAACATTCGACCCTAAAGGCGGCTATGGGCATCCGGACCATATTGCGGCGCACAACCATACCAGGGCAGCCTTTCACGCGGCGGCCGACCCAGAGATGTTCCCGGGCCTGGGCACGCCGTGGCGACCGGCAAGGCTTTTCTACTCAGTGTTCTCCCGCGGCATGTTCGAGAAGATGAAACAGGGTCTGGCGTCTCTGGGCGAGGACGTCTCTGAGTTTGACGAGTGGGAATCATCCTCCATCCTCTGGGAAGATGAGGACATCCACGCGGTCATTGACGTTTCCGGCGTCGCGGACGCGAAGCTGAAGGCCTGGAACTGCCATCAGACGCAGTTCGGTCCGGACAACCCCATGCGTCGCGTTCCGGAAGACATAATGTCGCAGATCATAGGCACCGAGACCTTTGTGCTGGGGTCGCCGAACCCTGACAATGGCGCGAGGTACGACGACCTGTTTGACGACCTGAAGTTGAACGATTGAGGCTGAGGGATGATAGAGGTCAGAAAAAAAGAGAGCATATTCAACATCCGGGAGGACTGGTTCGAGGGCTTCTGGCACTTCTCCTTCGGGGTGCCGCCCCAGGGCTACTACGACCCGGACAACGCCGGATTCGGACCGCTGCGTGTCTTCAACGTCGATACGCTCGTGCCCGGAGGCGTGTGGCCCATGCACCCTCACCAGGATATCGAGGTGATTACCTACTGCCTGGACGGTGAGTTTCGGCACGCGGACCATAAGGGCAAGGGCGGCGTGCTGCTCAAGGGCGACGTCCAACATACGACCGTGGGGCGAGGCATGTTTCACGAGGAGATCAACCATCGCCCGGACGTGCCAATGACGTTCCTTCAGATATGGGTCATGCCCAGGGAACAGGGGCTTGAGCCCAGCATGGAACAGCGCTCCGTAAACCGAAAGGACCGCTCCAATCGGTTCCTTACCCTGGTCTCCTACAAGGACGAGAACGCTCTTCCCATAGCCGCGGACGCGGAGTTTGTCGTGTCGGCACTGGACGCAGGCAAGGCTGTCTCATGGGACTTCGAGGAGGGCTTTGGCGCCTACTTTTTCGTTGCAGAGGGTCGGGTAGCCGTAAACGGCGAAAGGATTGATGCGGGCGCCGCCGCCAGGGTCACCGGGGTGTCGACGCTGGAGGTCAAGGCCGAAAGTGACAGCGAGCTGGCGATGGTGGTCGTGCGGGCATAGAAGACGAGCCCCCGGAGATGCTATGCATTGTGGTGGTCCTTGC
>JADFKI010000203.1 GCA_022565015.1 Chloroflexota bacterium | reverse complement strand
CGCCAGGGCGTACATGACCGTATCGAGATCGGGTGACACGTGCAGGCCGTGGAACTCCTCGTCGTCGCCCGTGTTAACGACGACGGTGAGCTCGTCCGGCGACAAGACCCTGGATAGCCCCAGGGCCAGCTTCGCTCCTCCGACGCCGCCCGCCAATGCCAGTACAGGTGTGTTCATCCACCCTCTCGAGTAGCTCGTTATTTAGCCTGGTCAGTTTACCATCTATGCTAAAATCGTGGCAGTTCCATACCGCCTGCGCCGCGAGGTGCTCCCATTTACATCAGCCGCCTGAGTCTGCGGAATTTTCGCAACTATGAGAAACTGGACCTGAATTTTGGCCCTGGAATGTTGCTTTTCAAAGGTGAGAACGGCCAGGGTAAAAGCAACCTGCTCGAGGCAATCTACCTGCTGGCCATTGCGAAATCGGCCCGGGCCTCCACGGACCGTGAGCTCGTCCGTAAGCAGTCCATTTCAGCCGATACCTACTCTCGCGTGGCGGCCGAGGTAGACCGAAACGGCGATTCCCTGCGACTGCAGGTGGACTTTCAGAGCAGGCTCACGGACCCTTCGAATACTGAGCAGGACGGCGAAGACGACAGTCCTTCCTACACGGACTCGATCACCGTTCAGAAGTATTTTCGCGTAAACGGGGCGCCCCGCAGGGCATCGGGCCTCATCGGGCAGCTCAATGCCGTGATGTTCAGCGCAGACGACCTGGACCTGATATACGGCTCCCCGTCCGTGCGCCGCCGCTACCTGGACATACTCATTTCTCAGCTCGATCCCGGCTACCTGCGGTCGTTACAGCGCTACCAGCGAATTGTTCAGCAGCGTAACCATCTATTGAAATCGCTGAGAGTGGGGTCGGCAATGCCGGCCGAGTTGGAATTCTGGGACGAAGAGCTGATCGTGGAGGGGTCGTGCATCATGGCGCGACGCATCACGACGGTGGGCAGGCTGTCCGAGGTGGCCGGTCCGATACACTGGCGGCTAAGCGGCAAGGGGGAGGCATTGGAGGTTATATATCGCCCCAACGTCGCGCTGACCGGCGACGCGACCGCCGAATCTTTGGCTCGGGACATACGCGGCGCGATCGAGGACAGGCGCCAGAGGGAGACGGCCCAGGGCGTTACCGTATCCGGTCCCCATCGGGACGACCTGCAGGTGCTGGTTGACGGCCTGGACGCCGGGGCCTATGCATCGCGGGGCCAGGCGCGTACAGCAGTGCTTGCCTTGAAGCTGGCGGAGGCAGACTACCTGAAGGAGCAGAGGGGCGACGAGCCTGTCATATTGTTGGACGACGTGCTGTCGGAGCTGGACGCAGGCAGACGAGCCCAGGTTTTGGAGCACCTGGGCGCGTACCAGCAGACCTTTATTACGACCACCGACCTCGGCCCCATAGAGGGCAGATTCCTTTCGGAAATGCAGGGAAGTCTGGTCGTGAATGGCCATGTAGAGCCTATGGGACCCGATTTAGCAGTCCAGGACGGCCCCTCGAAGGAGGGGCTGAAGGGATGAACAAGGACGAGAATCTCGCAATAGACTCTGCCGCTCGGCTTATCGCGGATTCGAGCTATGTTGTCGCACTCGTAGGGTCCGGCCTGTCCGTAGAGAGCGGCATACCAACCTTTCGCGGCCCCGGCGGCCTGTGGACGCGAGTGGGCGAGCCCAGCATGCGTGGATACGAGGATTTCCTGTCTAATCCAAAGCTGTGGTGGGAAAATCAGCTGGCGGGCGAGACCGATGCCGCTCGCATCGAGTTTCGAGACGCCATTGACGCCGCGAAACCTAATGCGGGCCACTTTGCCCTCGCCGAGCTGGAGCAGCTAGGAGTCTTACAGTCCATCATCACGCAGAATATTGACGATCTTCACTCTGTCGCGGGCTCCAGAGCCGTTGTCGAGATCCACGGTAACCGCACTAAGCTCCGGTGCATAGGGTGCGAAGGCCGGTGGCATCGACACGAGTTCAAGACTGACGAATACCCCCCGGAGTGCCCCGACTGCGGAGACCTTGTAAAGGGCGACACGGTCATGTTCGGAGAGCCGATTCCGCCGGGAGTTCTACAGGAATGTATCCGAGAGACGGGTCGGAGCGACTGCATGATCGTCATCGGTACGTCCGCCACTGTTTACCCGGCCGCATCATTCCCTCACGAGGTCAAGCAGAGCGGCGGCGTTCTCATCGAGATAAATACAAACAGTACCCCTCTGACCAACATCGCCGACGTTTCGATTCAAGGTCAAAGCGGAGAGGTCCTGCCGCTGATCGTGGAGCGCGTGAAAAAGATTGGTGGTCTGGGTTCGTAGGCGTCTCTAGTATTATTGTGATGAGATTAAATCTAATGTTATCTTGTATGAATACTCTGAGAACGGCTCTCGAATATCATCCAAATATGTTATAGAAGTAATAGGCTTACGCTAACAGATTTCTCACGAACGCCCACGCACCCCTATGACAAGCAGCAGACAGCCTGAATCCCATCTCAATGGCTGAGATGTGGATAGGGGATTGCATGCTTGGTTGGCCGGAAGGTCGTTCATATAACTGCTAGAGAGCCTGGAGAAATCGGGGCGAAGCGTGGCGGAACGATCGGCGGCCTCCGACAATCCTAAATACACGATTCCGGAGCCACGGTCGGCGGTGGTCAGCCGCGAGCGCCTCAAAAACTTCCTGCACGAGAATGTTGACCAGCCACTACAGCTTGTCTGCGCCCCCGCGGGATACGGAAAGACTACCCTTCTTGCCGACTTTGCCAGGGACACCGACCTCCCCGTTTGCTGGTACTCCATGGACGAGCTGGACCGAGACCCCAACTCATTCGTCGCCGGGCTCTTCGAGCTTCTGCACCTTCGTTTCCCCGCGCTGGAGCAGCACCTCGAAGGATCAGGGCTTGGGGACGATTGGCGAAGTATCGTTGGAGGCCTTGTCGAGGGCGTTCGGTCACAGATTAGGGACTACTTTATCCTCGTCATAGACGACGTGCACATCATATCCGACCATCCAACAGTAATGGATGCCCTCGACCTGTTAATCCAGCGCTTGCCCGACAACTGTCGATTGATTCTGGCCAGCCGCGAGCTGCCACAGCTGGCATCCCTGCCGAGGCTAATTAGCCAACGCCGGGTTGCCGGACTAGGCGCCGGTGAGCTCAAGTTCACGGCCGACGAGATAACTAGGCTCCTGAAGCAGGGCTTCGATCTGGAAATTACGAGTGAGGAGGCCGATCGCCTTGAGAAGGACTCCGAGGGTTGGATCACCGCCATCTTGCTGACCACGCATTCGATGTGGAAGGGACTCTTTCAAGAGGTTCTCAACAATGAAGGGCAGAACGCCCTTCTCTTCGACTATCTGGCCTCCGAGGTCTTCATGCAGCAGCCGCCGCAAATGCAGCGATTTCTGCTCGCCACCAGCATATTGAACGAGTTCGATGCCGAGCTTGCGGGAGCTCTCACCGACTCAGACGACGCCGGCGAGATGCTGAGGCAGATAGAAGCTAGAAACATATTCGTAACGCGGCTCGCTGGGGAGCATTCTTGGTACCGGTCCCATCACCTCTTTCGTGATTTCCTTCGAGAGCGCCTCACCGCAGACGATTCGACGGCACACCTCAGACTTCACAATAAGGCCGCCGAGCACTATCTTACCCGGGGCGACACCAGGCAAGCAATTCACCACTTCATTCAGGGCGAAAGTTACGAAGAGGCGCTGGACCTCCTGGAGGATGAAGCGGAATCACTGGCGAAAGAGGGCCTCTGGGATATACTCGGCACCTGGCTGGAGCAGATACCCGAGGAACAGGAGGAGAAGAGTCCCAAGCTGCTCCTGTTCCTGGCTACCGGATACCAGCGCAGGGGCAAGAATGACGATGCGATAAAGCTCTTGACCCAGGTCATCGAGGACTTTCAGGCCAGGGGCGACTTCGCTCTGGAGGCGCAGGCCCTGATGAGGAGAAGCGTCGCGCTGAGGGCGAAGGGTGCGGCCCAGATGGCGGTAAGGGATGCCCGGCAGGCGCTTACGCTGGCACTGGACCACGGCACCCTGAAAGAACAGGCCGACGCCCGGAGTCATCTTGGGCGGGCTTACGGCCATCAAGGCAAACTGCCCCGGGCCGAAAGGGAGCTGAGGCAGGCGCTTGACGGGTACCAGCAGGAGGGCGACCTCTACCAGATTTCTCACACCCACGGGATGCTCGGATTCGCCAACACAGAGCTCGGCGAGCTAACCAAGGCCATGACTCATTTCGAAATGGCGGTGCAGGGATGGCGTAAAGTCGGAAATCAGAGCGAGCTGTCCCTGACTCTCTACAACATGGCGTGCCTGTATTTCCAGGAAGGGCGATACGAAGAAGCGGAGCGCACGGCACTTGAGGCTTACACCCTGGCCGTCGAGACCAACAGCCTCCGTAACCAGTCCTACGCGCTTACGACTCGGGCGGACATCCACAGGGAGCAGGGTCATTATGAAGAGGCGCTGAGCACATACCAGCAGGCGCTTCAGCTGGCCAGGGAGTGCACCGAGGCGCCGGTCATCTGTTACTGCTCCATCGGAACGGGAGAGACATATCGGCTCATGGGCGACATCCAGAATGCGACCATCATCCTCAGAGAAAGCATCGCCCTGGCGGGAGAATTGGATAAGGAAAGCGACCTCGCCGTCGCCTACACCTGTCTGGGCATCCTGGAATGCGATATGCAGCGGCTCGATGAGGGCATCGCTCTGCTCGTGAGGGCCGTGGAAATCCTTGACCGTGCGATGCAGCGCAAGGATCTTGCTCGGGCGAGATTTCACCTCGCCCATGCGCTGTTCACGACCAGAAGATACGGAGAGGCGATCGAGCAACTTCAGAGCGTGGCCCAACTCTGCGAGAGCCTTGGTCAACATCGATTCTTGATTGAAGACTCCAAGAGAGCGGCCCTGATGGTGCAGCACGCGGCAGTCACGAAAGTCGAAGGCATGTCGTTCTATGCGGGGCTGAGGGATGAGGTAAACCGCCTGTCCTTCGAAGAATCGGCCTCGCTTGAAGGTGGCGAGGAGGCCCAGCTCCCATCCTTGACCGCTCCACGCATCGAGGTGCGGGGACTCGGAGCCCTGAGGATAAGCCTGGACGGGAACCCGATTCTGAATACCGCGTGGGGAAGCTCAAAGGCCAGGGAAATGTTCCTGTTCCTGTTGGCCTGCAACGAGCCGGTGCACAAGGGAAGGGTAGTAGAGGCCTTGTGGCCTCTCATTTCCCCGTCAAAGGCCAATTCGAACTTCCATTCCACTCTCTACCGCATGAGGTCCGCCCTGTATCCGAACTGCGTTGAACGTGACGGCGAGTTGTATCAGCTTAATCCTGACTGGCAATATTCCTTCGATCTGCTTGAATTCGGACGGCTGATCCAAGAGTCAGACGAATTGCCCGTCGGAGGCCCTGAGAGAGAGGACACCCTACGGTCGGCAATCGCTCTTTACAGGGGACCATTACTGGAAGAGTTCGAATCGGACTGGTGTGCCCGGCTGAACATCGACCTGGGCTTCAAATTCTGGAAGGCCGTAACGGCCCTGGCGGATGCCCACAAGGATAGAGGTGATCTGCCGGGAAGCATCTCTATCCTGGAAAGGGCCCTGGAGGTGGACGAGCTCGAGGAGGATATATACTATCAGGTCATTGAGCTCTACATCGATGTCGATAATTCTGTCGCAGCCGCGAGGACCTATCGAAAATACCTTTCGCTATTCGGCAAGACCGTCCCCATAACGGCCTCCCTGAGGTTGAAGAACTTCCTCGCGGAATATTCCAAGTAGCTTACGAATAGGCGACTTTGTTTATCAAAGTCCTGTTATGAGTATTACAACATTCTCATATATATCAATTCCTTATGTAAAGGTTTTGGTAAGAGAATGGTTAGTCCTCATGTGGTAATCTCCTGCTATTCTTGTCGGCCTTGAGCCGGCGGAAAGGAGGAGGTCCCCATGAGGCTCAGGAAGCTGTATTGGCGCGGGATTTCCACGGCGTTGGCCGTAGGAGCTCTTGCCGCTCTTACCGTAGGGACTGCCCTCGCAGGAAGTTGGGACTAGCATCTGAAATGATGCCGGCCCGATAGCCTGCCCCAGGCCGGGGCCTTCTTTTCTCTGGCGATGTGACATGGAGAGGCCCCGGTCTGCAGACTCCAGAAGACTAAAGATCTTTTTCCCCTACCTCTAGCTACCTTCTGATCCGAATACTCGCCTTTCTCTCATTTAAATATTGACGAAAATCTATCTCAATGAAGGGGAAACCCACCTACCTTGAAGACTCGCTGGGTAGGTAACAGCACGGTTTCGACTACAGCCGAATCGTGCAAAAATTGAGTTCTGTATGCGCAATATAAGTAGTCCGGAGCTAAATATGGAGTTTGACCGCGACGCCCTGGCGCGCGAAATTCAGAGTCCAAGTTCGGATATCTTGGACCTCGCTGAGCTTCCATACGGGACTCTCCTCGAAAAGTTTCTGTTCAACTTGCGAGAGCTTATCGAGTCTGAAGGCCTTACGGACCTCTACTGGGTTACCGGGATTCACACCGAAGATATTGCCTCCTCACTGTTGCAGGCATTAGAAATAGGCGGCCTCGTGGGGGATGCATCGGTTGAAAAGTTCTGCATCGTTGCGAGACCATCAGATTTTGCCATGGTGGAGATGTTGTCAAGTCGCTACGGTATGAAGGTGTCGACTATGAGCGACTTTTACTTTGACAGCTTCCTCGTTGTGAACGAAAAGATGGTCCTGGATGTAACCCCCGTGGCCACGGACGATGGGGATCCGGAACACAGCAGCGATCCCACGATAGTCAGCCTGTACCTCGGACTCTTCAACATGCTCAGGAACAGCGCCATACCGAGCTTTAACGGCGGATGACTGGTCCGAACGGCAACCAGAGATAACCTGTAAGGCCCCGAAGTTCGGGGCCTTTTTAATATTGCGACAAGGTCCACCATCGATCGCCTCGGAACATGATGTAACTAAAGCCCCCGCCCTGCGTTGTATATTCGAAATATAACTAATAGGGGGCGAGCCGTCTTCTGCGCCCATACTTCTGTGCTTCTGACACCGATGACATTGCTATCAGCGACGTGATCTGATGATGCTTATCGAAAACCCCCTTTCGATCGGTCGATTCAGAGCGCCGGCTACCATCCTATTTCAATGTGTCGGAACGCTCGCCGGCGCGAAGGAAATCTGCACGCTACCTGGATTGCGTATATCAGGTT
>JADFKI010000018.1 GCA_022565015.1 Chloroflexota bacterium | reverse complement strand
CGGTCTGGGCGGCTTTGTTATGGGCGCGCTCGTAGGGTTTCAACTCTACTCAGAAGTTGCCGTGCTTCTCGAAGGCTTCATAAGCGGCGCCATTTTGCGAAATGTCGTTGCGTACGCAGGCATCGTGCTTGTCATTGCCGGCCTCAGCAAGCTGGTCACGATGATGTTCAGGTCCTTCCTTTCCTCCATGTTCGTGGGTTGGATGGACCGCGCGGCCGGCGCAATGGGTGGCGCGCTCATTGGTCTCGCCGTCGTCGGCACGATGGTATATCTGATTTCCGGGGCAAACGTCGAGTCCACGCGAAACATACTGGACTCTTCCATGCTTGCTCCCAAGATCACGAAGGCATCGCTGCTTTCAGCGTCCGCGCCGATGTGTTCGTCCTTGGGACAGCAGGCGACGGAGACGGAATGCACCAGCCTCACAGGTCTCATAAGTGAGCTGACGGGCTATGACGTAAACGCTAAACTTCAGTCGATGGCGGGCGAGCAGGACGTAGATTCCATGGTGGTGATCGTGAAGGGGGTTCTGACCGGCGACCCTCAGGCGCAATTCGCACAGCTGGGAGCAGCCCCAAGCGTTAATTACTAGCGGGAAACGGGGCAGTCGGCTCCGCCAGGCCCCTTAAATATTGGTTTCATACCTTCCGAGCAAAAGGGCCCCAATACATCGGGGCCCTTTTGCATTTTCGTCATTATCCAGGACTATTCACCGCACCTTGCCTACTCCGGCTCGGTTCCAACCCACCCCGTCTGAGATATATCGATCATCACGCCATCCGGGCCACTGTACTTTAGCTCCACGTTGCGGCCGCCGTGCCCGGTGCCCATGCCGGCGTGCAGCGCTGCATTGATATCGTCCATCGGCGCCGCGTTGGCCTTTCGCAGCTTTGCATCCGCCTCGGCCGCATCCTCTACTTCGAAACCGATGTGGTGTATGCCGGAATAGTTGGTGTCGAACTTATCCCCGACGATCTCCTCGTTCTTGAACTTGAGAATGGCCAGGTTGATGTTGCCGTCGCTTAGATAGTAGCCTTCTGCGTTGTCGCTGCTGACGCGCCCGACCTCTTGAAGATCAAAGACCTCTTTATAGAAATTCGCCGTCTTCTCCGGGTCCTGGGTAGCGAAGGCGATATGCTTGATTTTCGCCATGTCTCTCCTCTAATAACTGGATGCCTTGCTGACTGGACTCATTCTTGGGCCTCAGGGCAGGGCAAAATCTGTAGATTCACTATAGTGACCGCAAAAACCACTGTCAAATAATAGGCGCGCTAGCTGATCACGCTCTCGATACTCGAAGAATACCCTCTAAATCGAGCGGCGAGCATCAGGTTTTCTTCCTTGGACAGGCCCGGGTCGGCCTCTCTGATGTCGGTGGCTTCCCGCCTTGCCAGGGCCAGAATGTCTCTGTCGGTGATCTGCGCGACCTTGAAGAGGGGCAGACCGCTCTGTCTCGTGCCAAAGTAGTCGCCGGGCCCTCTCAGGCGCAGGTCCTCCTCGGCGAGCTGAAATCCGTCGGAGACCCTTTCGACGATCTTCAACCTATTTATCGCTTCCCCTTCCGCGGCATCGGAAAGCAGCAGGCAGTGGCTCTGGTGAGGCCCTCGGCCCACGCGGCCCCTGAACTGGTGTAGCTGGGCCAGACCGAACCTCTCCGCGCCGTCAATGAGCATCACGCTGGCGTTGGGCACGTCGATCCCGACCTCGACGACGGCCGTCGACAGCAGTATATCGAGCTCTCCCCTCTGGAAACGGCCCATGACCTCTTCTTTTTCGGAGATGTTCATTCTGCCGTGGAGGAGGCCCAGGCGCAGCTCGGGGAACACTTCGGACGACAGCCGTTCGAACTCGTTGGCCGCCGCCCTTACCCTGATCGCATCGGATTCGTCGATCAGGGGAAAGACGATGAACGCCTGTCTTCCTTCCCGGACCTCTGCTCTCACAAACTCGTATGCCGAGTCGCGGTGGTCGCGGTCCACCAGTCTGGTGCGTATTGGCCGACGGCCGGGAGGAAGCTCGTCGATGGTAGACACGTCCAGGTCGCCATAAAAAGTCAGGGCCAGGGAACGGGGTATCGGTGTGGCCGACATGGCCAGCAGATGAGGCCTGAGACCCTTGTCCCGCAGGGCCCCCCGCTGGGTGACTCCGAAGCGGTGCTGCTCGTCCACAATCGCCAGGGAGAGCCTCGGCAGCTCCACGGAGGACTGGATTAACGCGTGCGTTCCGATGACGATGTCAATCTCACGGCCGGCGAGCAGCTCCCTCGTTTCCCTCTTGACCTTGCCGGTCTGGCTCCCCAGGAGCAGGCCGACCGTAATCCGCTTGTCGTGGCCCTGGAGACTCACCGAGATGACGTTGTCGTCCCCTCGAGTGAGGGGTAGCCCTGAGAGCGCCTTCGTGACGTTGAGGAAATGCTGTTCGGCCAGAATCTCGGTCGGGGCCATCAGAGCGCCCTGGTATCCGTTTAGGGCCGCGACAAGCAGGGCCGCGATCGCCACGATGGTCTTACCGCTGCCGACATCGCCCTGGAGCAGCCTGCTCATGGGGCGGTCCGTGCCCAGATCGGCCATGATCTCGCCCAGGACTCGGTTTTGTGCCCCGGTCAAGGTGTATGGGAGAGACGTCAAGAAGGTATTCAGCGCGACCGAGTCGGACTCGTGTTTGATCGCCCTGCCCGCCTCTTGCCAGTCCTGCTTCCGGCCGATCACGGCCAGCTGCATCAGGAACAGCTCGTCGAACGCGAGCCTGCGTCGGGCCTCCTCGTGGGCCTCCTCCGAGTCTGGGTAGTGCATCTGAGAAATTGCCTTGGGCAGGGGCATCAGGTCGTTTCTGCGGCTCAGCTCAACCGGCAGGTGCTCTCCGACGTTGCCCAGACCACGGTCCAGCGCCTCTCTAACTATTCTGCGAATGGTCCGTTGCCTCAGCCCCTCCGTCAGCGGATAGATGGGAACGAGACGGCCTGTGTGGACCATGTCGTCCTGGTCGCGGAGCAGCTCGTAGACCGGCGACTTGAAGACCAACCGCCCTCTGAACTGCTCAGGTTTTCCGCTTACGGCAATCCTGGTCCCAGGAGTAAGCTGCTTGGCGAGGTAGCCCTGGCCAAACCAGATTACCCGAAACGTCCCGGTGTCGTCGCCGAGGGTCGCCTGAGTGGACCTTCTTCGCGGCTGACCGGTTACCGTCGCCTCCAGCACGGTGGCAATAACGGTCTGCTCCTCCCCCGGTACGAGCTGTGCGACCGGAAGCAGGTCCCTGAAATCGTTATGCCGGTGGGGAAATAGAAAGAGCAGGTCTTCTATCTTGCTCATGCCCATGCGTTGCAAGGCCGGGAGGTTGCGCTTCGTGACGGCCGCCAACTGGGCGACGTCGGTCTCGAGGGAAAGGGGTGTTCGTGCGACGGCCCTGGGTGGTCGCCGCGTCGCCTTCGCTGCCGGAGTCTTGGTCGGTCCGGCGGCGTCCGTCACTGGCGGGTCACCGTTGTCGTGTTGCAGGGCGTTGATTCGCCTCATCGTGTCGGTGGCCCACTCCTCCCTCAGCCGTGGAGGCAGGTCCGAGTACGACGCGATGTCGCCCAATAATGGTCCGAACACGTCGGCCCAGCGCCGCAGGAAGAGGTCCAGGCCGCCGATGACGGCGGTATTCTGAAAGCCCCTGGACCGCTCCCCTCGGAGGATGTCGCCCAGGGTCTTGGGCGTAGGAATATTAGTGCTTCCAGCCATGAATCGGATTCTATCTCATGTAGTACGCAGGCTCTACAGAAAACTCCGTGGAATCGCACTGAAGGTTTTTTTGCCGCTCATTAAAAATTCTTTTGCCGCTCTTGAACGGAACCGTCAGACGGCGCTAGTCAGGACCCTTCAGCGGGCAGCGCCTGCGAAGTGCCTAAATAGCGGGACGACGCGTGAATCAGGCCTTGAGCAGGCCGATGCCCAGGGCGTCCAGGCCGGTGTAAGTCCCGATGACGGGACCGAACTGGGTCAAGATAGGCTCGCGACCCTCCGGCAGCAGATCTTTGAGCTCGTCGGCGAGGGCCGTGGCGCTTGCCGGCTCGCCGCTGTAGACGACTGCCAGCTCTTCGATCGGAGCGAAGTCACGCACCACTCTGCCGAGTCTCGCTATCGCCCGCTTCCTGGTGCGTTCCTTTGCTAGCTCGTGCACCATACCTTCCCTCAAGATAATCATGGGCTTGATATTGAGCATCTTCGCCATCAACGCGCGCGCCTTGCCAATTCGGCCGCCCTTTTCCAGGTATTCCAGCGTGTCCAGCAGGGCGAAGCACTCACACTTCGCCACCGCGTCACGTGCGGCCTGGGCCACCGACTCGAAATCGCCTCCGTCGGCTGCGCGTCTCGCCGCGGCGAGGGCTGCCATTCCGAGACCCATCGACGCCTGAAAAGAGTCGACGACCTCTATTGGGCACTGCACGTCTGCCTGCTCCTTGGCCTGTGTCGCAGCCTGAATCGTACCGCTGACCAGAGACGACACGTGTATGGAGACGATGCCGTCGCTCCCCTCTCCCACGCGGTTGTACACCTCAGCGAACTCTCCGACCGATGGCTGGGACGTGACCGGCAGCGCCGCACTCGAGGTGAGGCGCTGGTAGAACTCATCGGGCGTCAGGTCCACGCCGTCCAGGAACTCCTCCTCGCCAAACCTGACTTTCAGCGGCACGACCTCGATGCCCAGCTCTTGGGCCATTGACTTAGGGATGTCCGCAGTGCTGTCCGTGACTATCTTTACAACCATGATTCCTACTCCAGAGATACGATGAAATGGTAGTGAGGCTGTCCTCCGCCGACAAGCTCAAACTCGATGTCGGGATAGGTTGACTCAGCCCTCGACAGTGCCTCTTCGGCCTCTTGCCGGCCAATCGGAGCGCCGCTGTAGAGCGTGATGAGCTCCACTTCGGATGTGTCGGCGACTTCCAGGAGCTCCAGGAGCACCGAAACAGCATCTTTCCCCGCGACCGCGAGGTCCCTCTCCAGCATGCCAATGAACTGCCCTTCGGCGGCTTCAATTCCCTTGAGGCTGACGGAGCGGACCGCCTTCGTGACTTCGGCCGTCAAGACTGAGGACAGCCTCTCCTCCATTCTAGAGGCGTTTTCGCGTGGGTCCGCCGTGGGATTGAGCTCCAGCACGGAAGCGATGCCCTGTGGAATCGAGGTGCTCGGCACCACCAGCATATTCTTTTCGCTGATCTCGGCAGCCTGTCGGGCGGCTGGCACGATATTGGGGTTGTTGGGAAGGAATATGACGTTCTCCGACGGCGCCGATTCCACCGCATCCACGATCTGCCGAACGCTCGGGTTCATGGTGTCTCCGGCGACAAGCACCTGTGCCCCCTGCTCTCGAAATATCTCTTCGAGGCCGCTCCCCCACGCAACGGCTACCACGGCGATGTCCTGCCGTGGAGCCTCCGATGAGGCCGATGCGAATTCACGTCTTCTGGCGTCCTCGTACCGACGATGCTGCTCGTCCATATCCTGTACCTGAAGGTCGGAGACCTCTCCGAAGGCGCGAGCGCTCTCGACCGCCGCGTCCGGCTCCTCCGTGTGTACGTGGACTTTAACGGCGGCGCCACCGCCCACGACAACGGTGGAGCGTCCGATCAGGTCCATGGCCGACTGGACGTTATTGCGGTCGAGGTCGTGCCCGGTTACGACGAACTGGGTGCATTGACCGTAGGACTCCTCGTGGACCAGATCGAGAAAATGCGGGGACACCTGACCCGCGTTTGCGACCATTTCGTCCGTCACCGGCAAGTCCACTTCAGAATCAGCCGCGCCTTCGCCAAGCAACCATCTCCTCGCGCCCTCCAGGATGATGTATAGCCCTAATCCACCGGCGTCCACGACACCGGCTTCCTTCAACATTGGCAGCAGGTCCGGCGTGCGGACGACGGCTGCTCTCGCCGATCTGCAGACCACGTCGAATAGCTCGATGAGATCGCCGCCCGATTTTTCGCACTGGGATGCGGCGTCACTCGTCGCGGTAAACACCGTCAGTATCGTGCCCTCCACGGGACGGCTGAGTACGGAGTAGGCGTGGCTCCTCCCCAGCTCGAAGGCCCTGGCAAGCTCTGAGACGCCCACATCTTCGTTGTGCTGGAACGCCTCGGACATGCCCCGAAACAGTTGCGAAAGTATGAGGCCGCTGTTCCCCCTGGATGCCATCATAGCGGCGTGGGACATGGCTTCCGCAGCCTCCGCGGCGCTGGAAATCGCTTGCCAGTCGGGCCTATCGACGGTCTCGCGAACGGTCAGGTACATATTGGTGCCGGTATCGCCGTCGGGGACCGGAAAAACATTCAGCCGGTCCACGAGATCGACGTTGCTCTTCAGGAGGTCCGTTCCCGACTGAAACATGCGCCTGATGTCGTCTACGTTCAGGCGCTTGCGCGCGCGGTTAGGCTGCAAACTAGGGGTCATTTTCGTTGCTGTTTCATACTCTGTGTGATATGTTTGTTATAGAATTCACGAATCGGACGTTTGGGTGATTTTCGTAACCTCTGGCCGCAAATCCCAGGGCCCGGACCGTTTATACGCTCCGAACTCGATTTTACTCAATCGGACTATTGAGAGTCAAAGGTGAACCATGGCCAGATGTGAGGCATGCCTTAAGTCCGGGCAGTCCGGCAACAACGTCAGCCACTCGAAGCGGCGGACCAGGACCCACTGGAGCGCCAACGTTCAAAAGGCAACGATAATCGTGGACGGCGGCCCCAGGCGCATGAACCTGTGCACCCGCTGTCTCCGAACGCACTATAAGACCCTCATGAAGGGTTAACGGCGAATCGCCTCCTCCCGCCCTCTATCTGGGCGGATAGGTCTGCTTCGCTATATCGACCGGGTTTCTTACTTTTCAAAACAGCCGTCCGAGAGCAGGTTGGGGCTGATGGGCAGCCCGTACGACCTTGGCGGTTGAAAGCTTAACAGGTTTCGGCAATTGGAAATCCTTCTTGTTGGACTGAACCACAAGACCGCCCCGCTGGAAGTGCGGGAATCCGTCTCGTTTTTACAAGACCAACTGCCTGAAGCCCTGAGCATACTCAGGGACAGGGTCGGCGAGGGCGTCATCCTTTCCACGTGCAATCGTATAGAGATTTACACGGTGGCGGGCAGGCAAGAAGAGGGTACCGCCAAGGTCCTCGATTTCATCTCCGATTTTCACAATCTGTCCGCCCCTTCGGTGGCGTCGCATCTGTACGTGCACGCCGGCGAGCCAGCCGTTCACCACCTCTTTCGGGTCGCCGCCGGGCTGGATTCCTTGATAATCGGAGAATCGCAGATCCTTGGGCAGGTCAGGGCCGCACTGTCGGTCGCATCCGAATCAGGGTCGGTGAACGTCTCCACGGTAGGGCTTTTCCACGCAGCGGTCCGGGCGGGCCGCAGGGCCCGTGAGGATACGGAAGTCGGCCGCAATCCCCTCTCGATCAGCTTCGCCGCGGTGCGTCTGGCGCAGCGGATTCTGGGCGGGCTGGACGGCAGAAGAGTGCTGCTCATCGGCGCGGGCGAGGCGGGCCAGCTGGTCGCCAGGGCGTTGCGCACCGTGGGAGTCGCGGACCTGGTCATAGCAAACCGTACCCGGTCAAGGGCCGAGGAGCTCGCCGACTACCTCAGCGGTCGTGCCATATCCTTTTCCGAGCTTGGCCCTGCCTTGAGCGAAGCGGATATCGTCATCTCGGCCACCGACGCACCCGAGCATGTGATTACCCACGATATGGTCTCCCAGGCTTGCATTAATCGCGACGGAGACGGTCTATTCCTGTTCGACCTGGCGATGCCCCGCGATATAGACCCGGACGTCGGGAAGATCGGCGCCGTCAGCCTCTACAACATGGATGACCTTTCCGCCATCGCCGAGGAGAACCTTGAAGAGCGGAAAAAGGCCGCGCAGGATGCGGAAGCCGTAGTCGACGGCGAGGTCCGCCGATTCATGGCCTGGTGGGCGTCCCTGGACGTCATGCCGGTGATACGGTCGCTGAGACAGCAGGCCGAGGATATCAGGGAGAGGGAGCTGGAGAGGGCCATGAGCCTGATGAACGCCCTGTCGCCTGAGGACTCCAAGGTCGTCGAGGCCCTCACGCGCGCAATTGTCAACAAGCTGCTTCACGCTCCGACCGAGTCCTTGAAACAGGGCGCGGACAAGGCGCAGCTTGCCGCGGCAAGGGACCTGTTCAGGCTTTGGGACGGCGACGACCTCTCTCCGTTTGGAGAGGACGTTGCCTGGCACAATAAGGGGTCTGAAACCCATGAGACGGGCCGTTGAATCCCCGCCGAATCTTGCCTGCAATAACCTGCTCGGATTGTTGACATGCCGAAATGCCGTGGATAATATAGCCCTGATGCTTAGGCGACGTAGCGGCGGCTTCTCCATTAAAGCTATCTATTCGTAACGCAGTAAAGCGCCCCGGATTCGAGGAGGTTAGGCGTGGCCGAATACAGCAAGAGCGAAGCACAAGAATGGGCGAGAGAAAACCTTCGTGGTCAGTGGACGACGCTGATGACTCCCTTCACGCCGGATGATGAATTCGACGAAGAGGGCATGAGAAGCAACATACGTCACATTCGCTCACTGGGCACCCAGGGCGGCGGGTGCACGTGGGGGATGGGGGAGTTCTGGAGCCTCACGCTGGAGGAGCGTCTCCGGGTCTTCGAGACGGTCGCTGACGAAGCGGGCGGCGAGTGGCCCATCGCGGCTCACGTTACGCACACATCGTACAAAGACATGATTGCCCTGGCCGAGCACGCGGAAGAGGTCGGGTTCGACCTTCTAATCGTGGCGCCTCCCTACATAGTCACGAAAACAGAAGACCAGGTTGTAGACTGGGTCAGCCTTCTCGCGAACGAGACCAACCTTGCGATCATGTTCTACAACTCGCCTCAGTTCGGCATCGTCATGAGCGCACAGGGGCTCGAGAAGATATGCGATATCCCCAATGTCGTGGGAGTCAAGGAGGCGAGCTTCAACCAGGAGCTTTCCATCGAGACCCACCAGCTGCTGGGTCGCACCGCCATAATCAGCACGCCGGACGAATGGATATTCCGCAAGGGCAACGAGCTTGGATTCGAGCAGCAGGTGATGTTCGCCAACACGTCCGACTGGCGCTTCGATAGGCCGGGCAAGAACTACTACAACCAGTTCATCGACAAGGTGATGCGCGGCGACCTGGACGAGGAGTTCTATGCCGCGCACGTAAAGCCCATCAAGGACCTTTCGGACAAGTGGTGGGCCAGAACGGTAAAGATGGCCAACGGCGCCCTTCCCGCTCCCCTCTGCAAGTACTGGGGAGAGCTCATGGGGATGGCCGGCGGACACGTGCGGCAGCCACATATCAACTTCAATGACAGTGTAAAGGCCGAGCTGAAGCAAGAGCTGGAAGCAGTCCTGGAACAAATCTGAACAGGTGAGAGAGGCCTCATGATTTTAATGGTAAGCGTCCAGAATCTCGAAGAGGCGCTCCAAGCCATCAAGGGCGGAGCCGACATAGTAGACGTCAAGAACCTGCAGGAGGCGCTGGTGGGCTCCGCTCATCCGCATGTGGTCCGAGATGTGCGTAACGCCATCCCCATGGAGAGGCATGCCAGCGTTACCCTCGGCGTCGTGCCGAATCAGATCGGCACCGTGGCCATGGCGGTCTACACCGCCGGAGTGCTCAGGGCGACATCTGTGAAGGTGGGCTTCATGAAGACCGAGTACGATGCTGCCGTGGAGACCCTCCTGGCCGCACGCGAGGTCCTTGACGGGTTCGATACGAAGCTGATCGGATCGCTGTTCGCCGACAACCCGCTGTATGACGGCCTCGACGCGCATAATATGGTCCAGCTCGCCAAAGACGGTAAGTGCGACGGATTTCTTATCGACACCCTCACCAAGGACGGCAGGAATCTCTTCGATTTCCTCCGGGAGGACGAGCTTCGCGAAATGGTCGTGGAGGGCAAAGAGGCCGGCGTAAGCACCGCTCTCTCCGGACACCTTACGATCGACGACCTCGACGAGCTGGCCCGGATCAACCCGGATATCGTCGGCGTGCGAGGCGCGGCGTGCCAGAAGGGCGACCGCAACTCGGGCGTACACTGGGAGCCGGTGGCCGAGTTCAAGCGGCAGCTAGAAATGCGACAGACCGGCGAGGTCGACGTATTCGCCACCGCTACATCGGGAGCGGCCAACGGCAAGTCCGAAAACGGCTGGGTGGTTATCGACGGCACCGGGAAGACGTGCGCGGGCATCATAGCGGCCCTAACAGAGCAGATAGAAGGCGACGCCGAGTCATTCATCGAGGTAATGATTCCCGATGTCCTCAATACCTACGACGTGATCGTCTGGGCCGAGAAGCGCAGCCATAACATTTTGACGCAGCGCAAGGACCCGGCAGGTTACGTCCGCATGCTGATTCAGCCATAGGCCTGCAGGTAGCAATAGAAGTCCGAACTTCACACGAAGGGCTGACAGCGCACCAGCTTCAAGCGGCGTACGGTCAGCCTTTCCATTCGCCCGGAAGCACCCGCGATTGCTTGCGGATCGCATTACCACGGCGCGGCACCGCGATGCCTGCCGCCGAGTTAGGTTATGCACATCTACCCTCTCGCCTGGCCGGCAATACCGAGGGATAAACCGGACTGCCTTCTATTGCTACAAATTTTGACCACGTGATACGATGAATTCAGAATCTGTCACGAGACGTTAGTGGAGCTAGTGGATGGTCCCAAGTGTTGTAGAGGACATAGCGGTGTACGTAGGACTCGCGAGAGATATCCTCCTTCTCCTTCTCTTGCTCGTGACGCTAATGGTCGTATTTTTCACATATCGAAAGGTGTCCAGAGTCTTCAGATCGGCGAACCGCATCATAAGAGATACTGAGGAGATCGTTTCTTCGGTGTCCGGCAAGATCGTGAGGCCGGCCGCCGCAGGCTCCGGGATCGCATTTGGCGCGGGGAAAATAGCTGCGTTTCTGTTCGGACTAAGAAGAAAAAAGGGAGGAAGCGACGATGGCGAATAACGACAACGGAAGCTCCTTTGGTTTTGGATTCCTATTCGGCGGTATAATTGGGGTGCTGATCGGCGTACTGCTAGCGCCTCGGTCCGGCTCCGAGACGCGTTCAGACCTGGCTGAACGCAGCGAGGCGTGGCGTTCACGGGCGGAAGAGATGGCCGCCAAGGTCCGCGAAAGGGTCGGCCCAACGGTGGAGAGTGCTAAAGAACGAGTAGCCCCCGCCGTCGAGAACGTGCGAAGCCGCATTGCACCAGCGATGGATGCAGTCCGGGAGACCGTAACGCCGGTCGTGGAGCAGGTCGGCTCGCGAATCGGTAGTGGCCGTCAGGCGGACACCGACGATCAGGCGGAAAGCCCTTCCACGGATGGCGCCGAAGAGACCAAGACGAACGGCGAAACCTCCCAGACTTAGCAACAAGCCACCAGGCTTGGACTGAAGAGAGGCCTCGCTAATTAACAGCGACGCCTCTCTTTTCTGCCCTATTTTCGTAGGGCCGCCGTGACCTGCGTCGTCCTACGGTCTCAATGGCAACGTAACGTCAGATGGAAGAGGAGACCTGGCGCGGATACGAGCCGAAGACCTTGACCATCGAGGCCTGCCTTCGCAGCGCCTCCAGCGCGTCCTTGACATCTGGGTCGTCTCTATGGCCGTCGATGTCGACCAGAAAGATATATCGTCCCAGGCTTTTTCGCGTAGGCCGCGATTCGATCTTGTTGAGATTGATGCCCCGGCTGGAAAACTCCTCCAACACCGATACGAGGATACCTGGTGAATCGTCGCTGAAGTCGAAGCAGAGAGAGGTCTTGTCGACGCCCGTCCGCTCGTGATCGTCCTTGGCAAGCACGACGAAGCGCGTCATGTTGTTCGGGTTGTCTTCGACGTTCCGCTCGAGGATTTCTACATCGTAAATCTCGGCGTTTCTCTGGCCGGCGATGGCCGCCGCGGAGGCTCCATCGCCCTTCATCTCCTCGACGGCCGTCGAGTTGCTCAGCGATGCCACGAGGCTGGCGTTCGGGAAGTTCTTCTCGAGATACGATCGGCACTGGGCCAGGGACTGGGGATGGGAGTAGACCGTCTCGATACCCCGAGCCTCCGTACCTTTCTTGGCCAGAAGGCAGTGGTGTATCGGCAAGACGATCTCATCTCGGATGGACAGCATCGACCCGTGAATCAGCACGTCCAGCGTGTACGTCACGGCGCCTTCGAGGCTGTTTTCGATGGGCACGACGGCCTCGTCTGCTTTGCCGTCGTCCACCGCACCGATTGCGGCCGGTATGGATTGAAACGGCACGAGGACAGCTTCGCCGTCATACTTGAGGGCGGCCTCTTCGGTGTAGGTCCCGGTCGGCCCCAGATACGCGATTCTGGTGCTCATCTTGTGTCCTCGAGCCTCTCCACCAGCAGGTCGCTGAGGTTCTCCTGGATGCCGGCGACAGCGAGGTCCGTAATGTTCACGACCGCGCCGATTCCAAGGGTCCTGAAGAGGGTCTCATTCTCCGGTTCGTTCACTATGCTGATCGTCCTGGAAACGTCGAATTTGTGCATCGCCAACTGACACGTCACGAGGTTTACGTCGTCGGCTCTCGTGGCGGCTATGAGAACGTCTGCGCGATTTGCGCCGACCTTGGCCAGAACGCCCGCCTCCGTCGCGTCGCCAAGCACCGATACGCTGCCTAGCTCATCTTCGACCACCGAACACGCGGTTGGCGAACGGTCAACCACCGCGACCTCATGCTCGGCCGTCAGAAGCCAGCGGGCGATCGTTCTTCCGACGCGGCCTCCGCCCACGATAACAGCGTACAAATGCTATCTCCGAGCCGCGGAAATCATCATATCGGCAACCAGCCGTATTCCGCTCACCGCCGTGATGCCCAGGCCATCGTACATCTCCTTGCGAGTAAGGTCGTTCATGCGGCAGATAACGTTGGGAATTTCGAAAACGTGCAGCGCCATCTGAGCGGCCAGGGCGTTCTGGGTGTCTCGGCCGCTTACGGCGATAAACACATCGGCATCCCTTATGGAGGCTTTCCTCAGGTCCGCCTGATGAGTGCCGTCCCCTATGACCGGCTCTATGGACCCTTCCTGGACCATGATTTCGGGAAGACGCCCAAACGTCTCGGAGGCTCGATCGAGAATATGGACCTTGCACCCCTGTTCAACGAGAGAGGTGGCGATTAATGCCCCCAGCCGGCCGCAACCCATGATGAGTACGGTCTTGCGTCGCTGGGCAGCCTGGTCTGAATTTGAAATCATGCCGTCATCTTCGCGCCCGCGTATAAGGGAGCTTCGGTCTCATGGGCGCCGAATTCGCTCATTTCGTCGCTGAGTCCCGATGTCGATCTCGCCATACCATTACCTGGCATGGCGCGTTCTTGAGGACGTAGGGAATCGTCGCGCCAAGGGAAAAGCTTCCAAATCGCTCGCGGTAGGGTATGCCGAGTATGATCGCGTCGACGCCCTTGTCCATGGCCTCTTGCACGACGGCTGACCCGGCCTGCCTCGCCTGGACAAGCTCGGCCTCCATCTTGCACCGATACGCTCTGGCCACCTCCTCCATGTGTTTGAGGACCTCTTCTCCCTTGGCGGTGGACGGCGCGATCTCGGCGTCGACCGGGAAGCCTCTCTCCACCTCTATAACGTAAAGAATATACAGCATTCCCTTGGCGGCGCTTATGAGCTCGCATCCCAGCTTGATGGCATCGTCATCGCTGGGCTCGCCTCGGACCGCCACGAGTACGGAGGATACCCCCATCTCATCAATCTCCGACAACCGTTTCTCTAAAGTTGACGTGGAGAATACTAATCACAGAGCGCTAATTTTGCAAGGAGGCGACACAGAAATCGCGGCTCTTCTCAGACGAATGCTGCGGCCACGTAACGGAATTCGCCTTGGGTCCTAGAGCTCCAGACTGTCCAGAAGATCGTCCCGGCCGGCAAGTACGAGCAGGTCCCCGTGGTTTATGCGGTCTTCTCCATCGGGGTTCAGCGTAATGTCCTTGCCGCGCCGTATCGCCAACACGGCGAGGCCGTACTTGTCTCTGGGGCTGGAGAACCCGAGCTCCTTGAGGCTCATGTCGACAAACCGGCTCGGGACCTTGATCTTGCTGATGCCGAAGTTGGGGGTCAGCTCCAGGTACTCCTGCACATTCGGGTTGAAGAGCCCATGGGCCAGGCGCACGCCCATCTCCGACTCGGCATGCACCACTCTGTCGACGCCGATGCGCTCCAGGGTGTTGCCGTGTAGCTCGTTGTGCGCCCTGGCCACGATATATGGCACGCCCATCGTCTTCAGAAGGACCGATGCCATCACGCTGGACACGATGTCCGAGCCGATGGCGACGATAGCAACGTCGTAATCCGGTATGCCGAGCTCCCTGAAGACCTGCTCGTCCGTCGCGTCCCCGGCGAGCGCGTGGGTCGCCTTGCCCATCATGCTCTGGACCCTGGCGTCATCCTTGTCCATCGCAAGAACGTCGTGACCCAGATTGTACAGAGAATTGGCAACGGAGGAACCGAAGCGCCCCAGTCCGATCACCACTACTTGGTTTTTCATGGCTACCTCTCATGGAGAATATACTCCCGTACTAACCTATTGTAACTCGTTCTTGGGGGTATCTGTACAAGTCCCTCTCTCTTCGCTGGACCATGGTCAACCCCACCGTCAAAGGCCCGAGTTTCCCAAGGAACATCGTGGCGATGATTATGAGCTGACCACTACTGGATAAATCCGGCGTCAGGCCCGTGCTAAGGCCGACCGTGCCGAATGCCGAAATCGCTTCAAACACGATATCAAGAAAGTCGGCGCCTCTTTCCGAGATACTCAAAAGCAATATTACCAAGAAAACGAATGCTATCGAGATAGCTCCGACAACGAAAGCCCTTTGGACCAGCGAGCGAGGGATCTCGCGTCCGAATGCCGTCGTGCTGGTCCTGCCCTTAACCGTTGCCATGATCGCCAGCAGTATCAGAGCCAGCGTATTCACCTTTATGCCGCCCGCCACCGATGCCGATGCGCCGCCAATGAACATGAGGCCGGTGGTAAGAAAGTTGGTTTGGGCGCGAGCCACATCCAGGCCCACTAGAGAGAATCCCGCGGTCCTGCTGCTCAGGGCCTGAAAGAAGGATACCATGGCCTTTTCGCCGATGGGCAGAGGGCCGATGGTCTCAGGATTCCGATATTCCAGCACAAAGAAGCCCACGAAGCCTAGTAGCGTCAGCGCCGCGGTCATCACCAGGACTATCTTCGTATTCAACGTGAATAGGGAGAACTTTCGGACCCTTACGAGGTCAATTATCACCCAGTAGCTGATCGCGCCGATAAAAATCAGGAATGACATCACCCCTATAATCGCAAAGTCTCCTCTGAAGGCCGCGAGGCCGGCCTCCTCGTTAAACGCCAGGAATCCGGCGCTGTTGAACGCGGATATGGAGTGGAAGACCGACTGGTATACGGCTTCAGCGGGTGGATACAGGAAATAGAATCTAGCGAATAGGCCCAGAAAGCCGACGAGCTGTATTAACGTCGCCGCGACAACGATGCCTACCGTGAGACGCGCGAGGCCCCCCAGCTGGTTTACCAGCAGGCCCTCCCTCATGGCGAGCCTCTGTGCGATCGTCACTCGCTGGCCTATCAACACCAACAAGAATGTGGCTATCGTCATGAATCCCAGGCCGCCAGCATACATCAAGACCATGATAATTATCTGACCGGGGCGGCTCCAGAACGTTGCGGTATGCTGAGTCACCAGTCCCGTTACCGTCACTGCGGATGTGGAGGTGAATAGTGCGTCCAGAAGCGGGGTGAAGCCGCCGGCGGTGTTCGCAAAGGGCATCAGAAGCAAAATTGTGCCTACGGCAATCAAGACGATGAACGCATAGACGATTAAGAGGGGAGATGCGACGAACCTGGAGGGAACGCGGCGCGTCGTCACGGTCAGCCGTACAGGCTGGATCTCCTCCTGACGAGGATGACGCACCACCCTGTCGGCTGGCTTGGGGGTCCAAGGGTTTCTCAATTCGCACCGGCCCGGAGGTCTATGACGTGCCCTCTGTTATCGGCTATCTGGATGTTTAGAGATTGAGCGCAAAGCAATCAAAGCCAATAGGGGTGATCTGAGAGGTCCGTTCCAGGGATTCTATGTATGCCGCCTGGTCAATGTCAATTAAGGTTTCGAGCCGCTTACCTCGATCGCCCTTTAAGGCGATAGTAAATTGTAGTACCTTCGCTCTTGCGCCACGAAACACCAGCAAGGAAGCAGTCTATGAACTTGACTAACGAGACGCCGGGGCGGGATTGTCACTGGCTGCACAGGGGACTGGCTGGAAAAGTCTTTGACAGGCATCTAGTCTCCAGGCCTCGCAATTATCTCTTTCAGACAGGCCTCGCTACCGTCGCCCTCATCATCATGTTACTCGTGGAGGATGCCGTACTCAACGCCGCCATCGTAGTGGCCGTCGCATCCAGCGCCTTCATCGTCTTCGTCGTTCCCAATAGCGTAGCCTCGACGCCGCGAAAAGTAATAGGCGGACACCTCGTGGCCGTCATCGTGGGAACGATGGGTTCGGGCATCCTAATGATTCCGACTCTCGAGGCATTTGCCGAGCAGTCGAGATACCTGCTGGATATCGTCGCCGCCCTGTCGGTAGGAGTGAGCATCCTCGTGATGGTGGCCACCAATACCGAGCATCTTCCGGCGGCGGGCACGGTTCTTGGCCTGGTCGTAAAGGGTCTCGGATGGCAAGCCGTTGCCTTCATCCTGGTCAGCGCCGTTTCGCTGTCGCTAATCAGGCTGGTCCTTCGTCCGAAACTCATCAATCTTCTGTAAAGAAGGCGCCCGCCCGCGCTGTTTTCTTGAACCTCCGCGCGACGAAGTCTATAGTTAACGAACAACGGTACATATCTCCATGTAGAGCGGTAATATTTCGTATGGAAGGCACTGTTCGCGAGCTCGTACAGAGCGTACACGACTCCCCGACCAAAGCCGTAATCGTCGTTGCCGGCGCGGGCAACGAGACTATTTCGTGGCTCCTTGACGTAGCCGGAGCATCGCGCACGGTCCTGGAGATAGTCGTCCCCTACTCGTCGTCTTCCTTCGCGGACTTCATAGGGCATGAGCCAGACCAGTTCGTCTCGGTGGAGGCAGCGCGCGGCCTGGCGAAGGCCGCATACCGCCGAGCCCTGGAGCTTCGAGAGGGCGACGAGAGGGTTGCCGGCATCGCCTGTACGGCTACGATAGCCACCGACAGGCCGAAACGGGGCGATCACCGCTGCCACATCGCGTCATGGACGGGCGAAGCAGCTCGGGTGCACAGCCTGACCTTCGTGAAGGGGCTACGGGACAGGACCGGCGAGGACGGCGTCGCCAGCGCGATCGTATTAAACACGCTGGCAGAGGCGTCGGAGCTGAAAGGCAGGCTGAATCTGGAGCTCGATTCCAGCGAGCAAGTCCTGATAGACGCGGCGATTTACGAAGACCCCGTGGCGGCGCTTTTGGCGGGTCATGTGGAGAGCGCGGTCGTCTACCCGGACGGCGGCATGATCGCGGACGGACGAGCGCGGGGTGGCGTGCTGCCCGGCTCCTTCAACCCACTGCACCAGGGCCATGAGCTTCTGGCCGACGCGGCGTCCGAAATTATCGGCGCGGACGTGGCCTATGAGCTCTCGGTGACCAACGTGGACAAGCCTCCGCTGGAGGAGGCCGAAGTCCGCAGACGCGTGGCGCAGTTCGCGGGCAAACGCCCCCTTGTGCTAACGTCGGCTCCGGTCTTCTATGAGAAGGCCAGGGTCCTTCGTGACTGCACCTTCGTTCTGGGCTGGGACACGGCGACCAGGCTCGTGGACCCCAAGTATTACGGCGGCAGCCAGGCCCGCATGCTCATGGCGCTGGAGGAGATGGGTCAGCTGGGTTGCAGCTTCCTGGTGGCGGGCCGATCGGACTACGGCACGTTCCGCACGATAGACGACATAGACTTTCCCGACGACCTTCGACACCTGTTCTCAGGCATTCCTGAGTCGCGCTTCAGGAGCGACGTCTCATCCACCGAGCTGCGCATGGCCGACCCCGCAGGCTAGAAGCAGATGAATTTCAAAGACCTTCGAGAGTTCATTTCGTTCCTGGATGACAAGGGGGAGCTACGCCGCATCACCACTCCCGTGAGCAGCGAGCTGGAGATCACGGAGATCGGGAGTCGCGTCATCGAAAGCGGAGGCCCTGCCCTGCTCTTCGAAAACGTCGATGGCGGCGGTGTGCCCGTTTTGACGAACATATTCGGCTCGCATCAGAGGGTGGCGTGGGCTCTCGGCGTAGACCACATTGACGAGCTCGTTGAGAAGGTGAAAAAACTTCTTGGCATGCTGCAAAGCCCTCCCGTCGGCATCTCGGGCAAGCTCAGAGCGCTCGGCGACCTGGCCGGCATTGCTCGCACTCAGCCGAAAGTCATTCGCAACGCTCCCTGCCAGCAGGTCGTCTTGACCGGCGAGGAGGCCGACGTCAACTTGCTGCCGGTCCAGAAGTGTTGGCCCTTGGACGCGGGCAAGTTCATTACGTTGCCCCTGGTCATCACCCGCGACCCCGACTCAGGAAGGCGCAACGTAGGCACGTACCGCATGCAGGTGTACGACGGCCGCACGATGGGCATGCACTGGCAGACGCACAAGGTCGGCGCGCACCACTATCGTGAGAACGAGGAACGCGGCAGCGAGCGCATGGACGTAGCGGTCGCCCTGGGTGGCGATCCGACCACGATCTGGACGGGCTCCATGCCCCTGCCGCCCGACATGGATGAGATCGGCGTCGCCGGAATACTTCGAGGCAAGTCGGTCGAGATGGTCAGGTGCAAGACCGTAGACCTGGAGGTGCCTGCAAACGCCGAGTACATCCTCGAGGGATACGTCACGCCGGGCGAGCTTCGCGCCGAAGGGCCTTTCGGAGACCACACTGGCTACTACTCGCCGGAACAGGACTATCCCGTCTTTCATCTGACGGCCATTACGCACCGAAGAGACCCGATCTACCTCACGACATTCGTGGGCAGGCCGCCCAAGGAAGATTTCTTCATGGGCAAGGCCACCGAGCGCCTGATGTTGCCCGCGATGCAGATGACCCTTCCGGAGATCGTCGACGTCAACATGCCGGCCGAGGGCATCTTCCACAATCTGGTGATCGTGTCCATCAAGAAGGAGTACCCCGGACACGCCCAAAAGGTCATGCACGCGCTGTGGGGACTGGGGCTCATGATGCTCGTGAAGTCGATCATTATCGTGGACCACTTCGTGGACGTGCAGGACCTGTCGGAGGTCACGTGGCGCGTCACCGGCAATATCGAGCCCAGCCGGGATATCGTCTTCGCCGAGGGGCCCATCGACGACCTGGATCACGCCACGGCGTTCGAGAGATATGGGGGCAAGATGGGAATTGACGCCACCGCTAAGGGCGCTGCCGACGGCCGCAAGGTAGATTGGCCGGCTGAGATCGTCATGAGCGAGGAGATAAGGCGGCTGGTGGACGGAAAATGGCGGGAGTACGGCATATGACCGTCGCACGCGCGCCGTTTACGCTCTATCGCAAGACGACGCTAATTCTGGACGCCATAAAGTTCCACGAAAGCCTGTTCGCCCTGCCCTTTGCCTACACCGGCATGCTCCTGGCGGCGGGGGGCCTGCCAACGCTCCGTCAGTTCGTGTGGATAACGGTGGCGATGGTAAGCGCACGCACGGTGGGCATGGCCGCCAATCGCATCATAGACCGCCACATCGACGCGCGGAATGCCCGCAACATGGTCCGGCACCTTCCAAGCGGCAAGCTCAAGCTGACCGATATGATGGCGCTGACCGGAGTCGCCTTGGTCGTGTTCTTCTTGGCCGCGTGGCAGCTGAATACCCTGGCGCTAGTGCTGGCTCCGGTCGCGGCGGCATATCTCATTTTGTATCCGTACACGAAGCGCTTCACCTGGGCCGCGAACCTGCTGCTGGGGTGGGCGCTGGCCATCGCTCCGTCCGCGGCGTGGATCGGCGTACGCGGGAGCCTGTCCTGGGAGCCTGTGCTCTTATCCCTGGCCGTGGCGCTCTGGGCGGGCAGCTTCGACATCCTGTACCACACGCAGGACCGCGACTTTCACCGGCAGGAGGGCCTGCACTCGGTCGCCGAGCGATTCGGAATTTTCTTTGCTTTTCGGCTCGCCCGGACGTTGGATGCCATGGCCGTGGTTGTCTTGCTGGCCCTGGGGATACTCATAGGCCTTGCGTGGCCCTACTACATCGGCCTGCTGATTGCTGCGGGCATGCTGGTCTACAAGCACAGGCTTGTCTCGCCCACCGACATCAGCCGTCTGGGCATTTCGTTCTTCAGGATCAACGCCTACGTCTCGACATCCGTGTTCGTCGGCGCCGCTCTAGCGATTTTCCTCTAAACTTCTTTAGACACCGGGATTCGCCAAGAGCATGTCTAAAGAGGAGAGATGTCCTATGAGTTGCCGCGCTGCTGGGCAGTAGAGCGCACTTTTTTGGGTGCCTGGATCCCTATAAGAAGCTAAAAAAGGACTACGAGCATCTCATCAAGACAAACGAAGCCACGGTCTTAACCGCTATGATTTATCCGATGGTCAAGCGATTGGATCGAGGAACCGGTAATTGAAAACCTATCGACGGTGACCTCTCGTAATTCTCATATGTGTAGCTCGCTATGGGTGGTTTGCGATAAAATACCCCACACGGAGCTCATGAAGGTCTTGTCATCACGGGAATTGCGTAATGAACAGTCACATATTTTGGGCTTTCCCTTTGACTCTCGGGGCACTGCTGTTGGCTGCCTGTGGCGGCATAAGTGAGGCCGAGGAGCACTACAACGCCGGAAACGAGCTCCGGGAGCAAGGGAGTTTGCAGGGGGCTATCGTTAAATATAATGAGGCCCTCCGCATCGATCCTCGGCTTGCGGGAGCCTACGTCAACCGGGGCGTTACTTACGACGATCTGGGACAGTATGAGCGCGCCATCGAAGATTACAACGAGGCCATCCGCCTCGAGCCGCAGCTTGCCCTGGCCTACGACAATCGGGGCGTTGTCTACCTCAACCTGGGCAAATCAGAGCAGGCCATCGAGGACTTTGATGAGGCCATTCGGCTCGATCCTCAGCTTGCCCCAGCTTACGACAATCGGGGCGTGGTCCACCTTAACCTGGGCCAACCAGAGCAGGCCATTGAGTACTTTGACAAGGCCATTCGGCTCGACCCTCGGCTTGCGGTGGCCTACATGAACCGGGGCTTAGCCTACGACGATCTTGGGCAGCATCAGCGCGCCATCCAGGACTACGATGAAGTCATTCGCTTCGACCCGCAAGATGCCAACGCCTACCACAGTCGGGGCAACTCATATATTAACCTAGGCCGGAATGAGCGTGCCATCGAGGACTATGCCGAGGCCATCAGACTCAACCCACAGGATTCCGACGCCTACTACAATCGGGGCATTGCTTACTTTAATCTGGGCCGGCCCGAGCGGGCCATCGAGGACTATGACGAGGCCATCGGGCTCAACCCGCAATATGCCATAGCCTACGTCAACCGGGGCGTTGCCTACGACGATCTGGGCCAGTATGATCGCGCCATCAAGGATTACAATGAGGCCATCCGACTCGACCCGCGGCTCGCGCTGGCGCACGACAACCGGAGCGTTGCCTACCATAACCTGGGGCAGTATGAGCGGTCCATACAGGCTCATGAGGAGGCCGTCAGGCTCAACCCCAGTTATGCCATAGCCTACATCAACCGGGGCGATGCTTACGACAATCCGGACCAATATGAGCGGGCCATCGAGCGCTATGACGAGGCCATCAGACTCAACCCGCAGGATTCCGATGCCTATAACAACCGTGGCATTGCTTACTTTAATCTTGGCCGGCCTGAGCGAGCCATCGAGGACTATGACGAGGCCATCGGACTCAACCCGCAATATGTCGTCCCATACGTCAATCGGGGCGCTGCTTACTTTAACCTGGGGCAGTATGAGCGCGCCATCGAGGACTATGCCGATGCCATCAGACTTAACCCGCGGCATGCCATCGCATACGTTAAACGGGGCGATACTTACCTTACGATGGGCCGGCATCAGCGGGCCATTGAGGACCTCGATGAAGCCATTCGGCTCGACACGCAGGATGCCGATGCCTATTACATCCGGGGCATCGCTTTCGGTACTCTGGAACAGCATGAGCGGGCCATCAAGGACTTCGACGAGGCCCTTAGACTCGAACCGCAAAATGCCGATGCCTACACCGTCCGGGCAATTGGATATACTATGACGGGTAGAGACGTGGAGGCTCAACAGGATGTCGAACGGGCGGTCGAGTTAGGAGCTGATCGCCGGACTCTCGAAGACGAATTAGAGAGGCTGAAAGGGAACCGCCAGCCTTGATTGTTCCTCCATGTCGTACGAGACTGATGCGATATTCATAGGGTTTGACCAAGTTTAATCGACCTTCTCAAGACACTCTCTAGGCTATACACGGTGGCGAATGGAGCTTCTTAAAAAACATCCCGTCGTAGTCGGCATAACCGGCGGCAGCGGGGCGGTCATGGCCAGGTCTCTGATCGACGAGCTGTTGGGCCGGGACGTACCCGTCGTGGCGTCGGCGTCCTCCGCAGCCCGTATTGTCTGGGACGAAGAGGTCGAGGAATCCTTCGGCTCGGCGTTGGAGCGCTGGAAGGACTTCGAGGGCTTTCGGTACTTCGCGCCGGGCGACCTTCGCGCGCCGATTGCCAGCGGATCGACGCCCACGCTTGGCATGGCGATCGTGCCCTGCAGCATGGCCACGGTGGCGGCGGTCGCCCACGGCCTCTCGGACAACCTCATACGCCGCGCCGCCGACGTCTGCCTGAAGGAGCGCAGGCCGCTGGTGATCGTGCCCAGGGAGACGCCCCTTAACGCGATTCACCTGGAGAACATGGCGTCGCTGGCCAGGCTTGGCGTGACGATACTGCCTCCCGAGCCGGCGTTCTACCTGAAGCCCAAGACGACCGAGGACACCGTCGACTATATCGTCCAGCGCGTGCTGGCGGCCCTGGGCTTGCTGAACGAGCTGCCGGAGTCGATGCGCTGGAGGCCTAAGTAGCTGTCTCAAAATGGTCATGGGGGGATGTGCCCCCAGGAAGAAAACCCACCAGGGCGGTTGGGCGGGAATAAGGCGCGCACCTTTTGAGATGGTCTCATAGGCTACCCGCCAGGGCACTGCCCTTGAATTGCCGCAGACCAGGGTCTAGAATTCACCCGTTCACTCGTAACAACCAATTGACAATCTCAAGAACGTCCTTGGGGGAGTCCAGAGGAGGTTTTTTCCCCTCTGGCAGAGGGTCTGGGGGATGTACCCCCAGGAATAAAAATCCCTCAGGGTGGGAACTAGGCACCCTCCTTTTTGAGATAGTTTCTGGATGGGCAGGAGGAGACTCTCAGATGATTTCGTCCTTCGACGCGGCCAGGGCCATCAGCAACGAAAGGGGCGACGCGCTGGTCGTAAGCACGATGACGCCGAACCGGTACTGGGACGCAGTGTCCGATCACAAGGATCTGGACCTTCCCATATTCGGGGCGATGGGCAAGGCGTCCTCGGTGGGTCTCGGACTGGCGCTGGCACAGCCCGACAGGAAGGTCATCATCCTGGACGGCGACGGCGGGCTGCTGATGAATCTCGGTTCGCTGGTGACCATCGCGGGCAAGGAGCCCGAGAACCTCATCCACTTCGTCTTCGAGGACGGCGTCTACTACACGACCGGCAGCCAGCCAGTCCCCGGCTCGGGCAAGGTCAGCTTCGCGGATATGGCCAAGGGGGCCGGATTTCGAGAGAGCTACGAGTTCGACGACCTGGAAGACCTTGCCAGCGAGCTGCCGCTGATCATGAAGCAACAGGGCCCTGTCTTCGTCTGCCTGAAGGTCAACCATGGCGACGAGGTCCCGCCCTTCTACATGGGCAACACGGGCCAGGCCATGAAGCGCCTGTCGGCCAGGCTAATTTCTTCCTAAAACATGGTACCCGTTCTTAGCCTAGACAGGTCGGTCGTCAGGGATTGGCTCGAGGTAAGGCTCAATCGCCTCAACGCATCAGGCAGCCGAGGCCTGCGTTGAAACGGTGGGTGACTTTGAATAGAATCTCCAACAGGCTAGAGCAACAACTCCCCAGATAACCAGCAGGCCAATTCCAACCTCGCCTACGATGTATGGGGCAGAGCCCGCTTGTGAGGTCATATCGTTAAAGAACGACAAGGTGAAGCTGCTGTGGCTGGCATGAAGTATGACAGCAGGCCACACGCTTCCAGTCTTCATTCTCAGCCAACCGAAGACCACGGACACGGGTATGAGGACGAGCGTAAACATGGGCACTGCGAAATATAGTGGCAGCCCGCCGAAATCGAAGACATCGGGGGCGAAAAAGATGAGGGGATAGTGCCACACAGCCCATATCAGTCCGGTAATGACGGAGGCGGCCAGAAATCCGGTTCTCCTTGTTAACTCCGGCAGTAGGAACCCTCTCCATCCCACTTCCTCACCAGTATGTAACACAGCGAGAAAGAGCACCATCACCGTTGATGCGGAAAGGAACGAAAGGAGTATGTCAGATGCGCTGTCCTCCGTCGAAAACGAGCCAGAAACAAAAGCCCATGTAAGGCCGTATACCAGGGCCCCAATCACCAGAGGCAACGCGTAGCTTAACGCCAGATAGCGCGTGTTGTCCCAGTGCCACCATCGAGGCTGGTCTTCGGTCTTCATTAGCTTCCAGCCCAGGTCTCTTACGTTTCGCTGATATATGTACCTGGTAATCAGCGCGGCCAGCATCGGCGCAAACACTAATGGTAAGGCGGTCTCACCTGTCTTCGCGGAGATAATGTAAAAAGGCGAACTCAATGCGAATGTAAGAACGAGGAATGTACCGATTCCCTTCCAGGCCTTATTTGAGTCATTCATTCTCCCTCCGAATAATTGCCAGGGCGTCTTCTGGAATCGACTGTACCGCCCAGATTCTTGCATTAGCCCGCATCTATAACAGAATTAATATCAAGAAT
>JADFKI010000202.1 GCA_022565015.1 Chloroflexota bacterium | reverse complement strand
ATACAAATCTGCATCGAGTTCAAAATCGCCGAATCTGTAGAGTGACATCCAAGTGTCCCCGATCCCCTACAGATCGATTCTACTGCAAGTATCGAATTTTCTGGTTCAAAATCCCTTTCTGAAATGTCTTGGGATGCATCGAGGCGGGAATTCAGATGCCCATTAGCGTGGAGCCCCTTGGAGTGACCCGACGCCGCGCTGGATATTCGTAGTCACGAGAGGTCGTTGCCCCAGTGATCGGTCGGTGGGCAACAAGCTAGATCATTCGAAAATCTCTGAGTCGAAGCCCGCTCTCTTTCATTCGTCTCTGAACGGTGCGTATACTTACACCCAGCTCATCGGCCACAGATCCGAGCCGCCCTTTATGCCGGTCCACCTATTTGCGCCTAGTACTGGCGCTGTTGCCGCGACCGTCCGCCCATGTCCGCGTAGGCCACGTTCTGGTCTATCACCACGTCAAGGAGCGCGGGCCTGCCCGAGCCGAAGGCCCTCTCGAGCGCGGGCCGGATCTGCTCCGGGTCCGTTACTCGCTCTCCGTAGCCTCCCATGCCTTCCATGATCTTGGCGTAGTTGGTCTCCTGCGACAGGTACGTTCCCAGCGCCTGGCCGCCTCGCCGCACGACGCCCTGCGTGGTCTGGTTCCAGGCCCCGTTGTTGCCAAGTACCGACACGATGGGCAGGTTAAAGCGAACGTAGCTCTCCACGTCGAAACCGGTCAGGCCGAACCCGCCGTCGCCGTACACGATGCAGACCTGTTTGCCGGGTCGTGCGAGCTGCGCCGCCGCCGCGAATCCGCTGCCGGCGCCCAGGCAGCCAAACTGTCCCGGATCGAGCCAATGTCCCGGCTCGTTGATGTTCAGCACGCGGGCGGCGAAGGTAACGATGTCTCCACCGTCGCCGATGACCGTCGCATCCCTGTCAAGGAAATCTCGAAGCTCTTTCATCACCCGCATCGGGTGGATGGGGGTCTGAGTGCTGTTGAGCATCTCCTCGTCGGCGGCCTTCAATGCCCGGTCTTCCGTCACGACCTCCTCGACCCAGGCCTTACCGGGCGATTTATAGCCGCGGGACTGAAGCTCGTCCATTACCTGCTGCAGCACGGCCTTGGTGTCGCCGACGATTCCAACGTCGACGTCCCGGTTCAGGCCGATCTTGTTGCCGTCCATCATGATCTCGATGAGCTTCGGGTTCTGAGGGAACAGCGTATCGGAGCCGTAGCTCAATCTGAAGTCGATGGGGGTTCCTATCAGGATCACGGTATCGGACTTGACCATGCCGTAGCGGCGGCCCAGCGAACCTAGATTGGGGTGGTCCGAAGGAAGGCTTCCTCGACCCATGGCGTTGAGGAACACGGGCGAGTCTATCATCTCGATGAACTCGCGAAGCTCCTGAGACGCGTCGGTCCACCATACGTCGGAGCCCGCCAGGACCATGGGCCTCTCTGTGTTTTCGATGATGTCGGCCATCCGCTTGACGTATGCGGGGTCGCCGTATGCCCTTGCCTCTGTCCTGTACCGCTGCGGATAGCGAACGTCGTCCTCTTCGCATTTGCCGTTTACGATATCGATGGGGATCTCCAGGTACGCTGGACCTGGAACGCCCGACGTCGCGCTTCTGAAGGCATTGGCGACATACTCCGGAATTCGCTCCACCCTTTTTATCTGCTCCGAGAACTTGGTTATGGGCTTGAGGAAAGTCGCGCTGTCAAAGTCCTGCAGGCCGCCTCGAAGATGGTCGGCGATGCCGGCGTTGCCGCCGATCAGAATCATGGGACTCGGCGCCTGAAATGCGTTGGCGATTCCGGTAACGGCATCGGTCACGCCGGGGCCCGCCGTCACGATGGCCACTCCGGGCTTGCCGGTGACCTTCGCCCAGCCCTCCGCCGCGTGCGCCGCCACTTGCTCGTGGCGAAAGTCTATGATCTTGATGCCTTCCTTGTCGCAACCCTCGTAGAGGTTGTATATATGTCCACCATTGAGTGTGAATATGTACTCAACACCCTCTCTCTTCAACGCCTTGGCGAACAGCAGCCCGCCATCAATCTCAGCCATCTTTCCTCCCTCGAAATGCTTAGAATAGGCCGAATGGGCCAAAAAACCCTCACGGGACAACCTTATAGAATCGCGCCGGCCTCTCGCAACTCCTGAATGTCGTCCCAGTTGTAATTCAACTCGTCTATGAGTATCTCCTCCGTGTGCTGCCCAAGCTCAGGCGCCTCTCGCCAGATGCCAGACGGCGTCTCGCTGTAGATGTTGGGGTGATTGCACATCTTGACCTTGCCGATAACGGGGTGGTCAAACTCGGTAATGTAGTCGTTGGCGATGACCTGGGGATCGTGCTCCAGCTCCTTGATGGACTGGACCATCGCGTATATGAAATCGGTGCCGGAGGACCGGAACGCGCTGTCCCACTCGTCCGCGTTCCTCGTGGCGAAGCGAGCGTCGAGTATCTTAACGATCTCGCGGGCGTTTTCAGCCCTCGGCGCCATGTCCGAAAACCTCGGATCGTCGATGTACTCATCGAGGCCCAGGACCTTCATGAAGGGCTCCCAGAACCTGTCCGGCTGAAGGTGCATCAGCTGTATACAGCGCCCGTCTTTGCACTTGTACAGGTTGGCCAGCGGGTTGGTGGGCGCCTCTCGATCGTAGGAGCGAAAGTCCCGGCCGCCGTTCAGCAGGCTCATGGTCATGCCCATGCCCTGGAGCCACATGTTCGCGCTCAGGTGCGACGTCTCGACCTTCTGACCGATTCCCTGAACGTGCCTCGCCACCAGCGCGGCCAGCACTCCCTGGCAGAGCATGATCGCGCCGATCTGGTCGGACACGCCCTGCGTGACGCGGGTAGGGTATTCCGCGTCCGGGGCGGTGGCCGACATCATCAGCCCGCTGCGGGCCTGGCCGCATCCATCGAAGGAGGGCAGGTGAGCGTCGGGCCCGTCGGGGCCGTAGCCGTTGGCGGAGCCGTAGACCAGCATGGGATTAATCTCGTGCAAAGTCTCATATCCCGCGCCCAGGCGCTCGGCGACGCCCTTACGAAAGTTTTGCACGAAGACGTCGGCGCCTTCCACCAGCTTGTACAGGACCTGAAGCCCCTCTTCCGTCTTCAGGTTCAGCGCGATCCCACGTTTATTTCGATTGCATGTTTCAAAATAGGCGTTGCGGCCTTCTCCCAGGTCCATGGTGAGGTTGGAAGCCCTCCACAGGCCTCTGCCTGAATCGCCGTCCAGGGACTCGATCTTGATCACATCCGCGCCCATATCCCCCATCATGGCCGAAGAAACGGGGCCGAACTGCCAGATCGTCCAGTCCAAGACCCGTACACCCTTTAACGGTCCAGTGGTGCTGCCGTTGGCGCCGTTAGAAAACATGCAGAGCCTCCCATGACCTGAGATTTGCCGTTGCGTCGCATCAGAGGAATGAAAAGGGGACGCCTCGGTTTGGAGATTGTATCACAGACGAGACGCGGTACGCACAAAGATTCCCGAATTTTCGAACATGCGTGCTCTACCCCTATGCGAAGGGACGCAGACCCATAATTCGAGAACAGGCCCATCGGGCGAAATCCCGACCGATTCGGTGGGTCGCGGGCACAGGCATTTGGTATACTAGCGTCATCTCACAGACATGAGGTCTCAACATGGTAAACGGAGCAGCCAGCGGCAAGGCTCTCGAAGACATCCGCGTCATTGACCTGACTCAGTTTGAGGCGGGGCCTTCCTGCACCGAGTCCATGGCCTGGCTTGGCGCCGACGTAATCAAGGTCGAGCAGCCCGGAGTCGGCGACCCCGGCAGGCGCAACAGGTCCGGCCTTCCCGATGTGGACAGCTATTACTTCATATTGCTGAACGCCAACAAGCGCAGCGTCACCCTCAATCTCAAGACGGAGAAGGGCAAAGGCATGTTCCTGGAAATGGTCAGGAAGGGTGACGTCGTCGCGGAGAATATGGCGCCGGGAACGCTGGAAAGGCTTGGCCTCGGCTATGACACGTTGAGCAGCGTCAACCCGAGGATTATCCTCGCGCGAATCAAGGGGTTCGGCACCTATGGCCCCTACCAAAACTACAAGAGCTTCGATATGATCGCGCAGGCCGTCGGCGGCTCCATGGCGTTCACCGGCCAACCGGGCGGTCCCCCGACCAAGCCCGGCTCGACGATCGGCGACACAGGCACGGGAATCCACGCGGCCTTCGGCATCATGGCCGCCCTGTGGCAGCGAGAACGCACCGGCAAGGGACAGGTCCTGGAGGTCTCGATGCAGGACGCCGTCGTCAATTTCAGCCGCATCAAGATGCGCCAGTACTACGATTCCGGGGGAGAAGAGCCTGGACGCACGGGAAGCGCCGTGGCCGGGACGGCTCCCGGAGACATCTACCGCTGCAGCCCCGGCGGACCCGACGACTACGCCTACATCTACTGCCAGCCGGTGCGCAGCCACATGTGGGACGCGCTCTGCCTCCTGATGGGCAAAGAGGAGCTTATCGACCATCCGGACTGGTCCAATCCCGTCTGGCGCGGCCAGCACAAGGAAGAGGTCGACGCCCTGGTGGAATCGTGGACCATGCAGCATACGAAGCACGAGGTCATGGCCATATTAGGTGAGGGCGGAATACCCTGTGGAGCGGTCCTCAACGCCTCCGACATTCACAATGACCCGCACCTCGAAGAGCGGGGCATGATAACGACCATGGACCATCCCGCCAGAGGCAAGTTCAAAATGCCCGGCTTCCCGGTACAGCTAGCCGAATCGCCGGTCGAGATGGAACACGCCCCTCTGCTTGGCGAGCACAACCTCGAGGTCTACAAAGAGCTTTTGGGACTTACCAAGGAAGAGGTCAAGGCCCTGGAAGCGGACGGGGTGGTCTGACGCCGCGCCCTCCCGTAGACCTGATGTCATATCCATGACGGTCATAGCTGTCGTATCCGACACGCACTGCCTGGACTGGAGTGAGGTCCATCCGGACATAAAGGCCGCCCTTGCCGATGCCGACATAGCGGTGCACTGCGGCGACTTCAGCCGCATGAGCGTCGTCGACGGCGTCAGGGCGTGCTCCAAGACGGCCGTAGTCGTCCACGGAAACTCCGACCCCATAGAGATACGCCGCGCAATACCCTACGTCGAGGTCATCGAGGTAGAGGGCGTGCGCATCGGTGTCACTCATCCGGCATGGGGCGGGCCCGAATTCGAGCTCGAGGCGTTGCTGCCGGACTTTCCGGAGCCGGTTGATGCGATATTCTTCGGCCACCTCCACGAGACCCTTGACGAGTCGCGAAACGGCGTACGTTACATCAACCCCGGCCAGGGTTACTCATCTTTCATGGTCCCGGCGACCATGGCGATAGTGACCATCGAAGACGGCGCCATCACCGTCGAGATTCGGCAGATAGAGGCGGGACGCTAGCCTCACGGCCGCACGCCCAACTCCAAGAGCTCTCAGAGCTCCTTGGCTGGCGACTTGAAGGGTATTGCGTTAAACTCTGCGTTGGCGTAGGAGTCCGAATTTTGTGCGGACCACAAATCACCTCCGCCCGAACGGCAGAACTTTATAGCTAAGGGGTGAATCATGCCAAAGCGAATCAACAAGGCCCTCGAGCTGCTGGAGCAGGGGCAGCCAATCTACTCAGAAGGCACCAGGGAGCTGACGTTCGAGAAGGGCAAAGCGATGGCCCAGACCTGGGCGGATTACATCGGCATCGACATGGAGCACGGCACGATGGACCTCACGGGCCTGGAGGCCTTTATGAAGGGCCTCGTGGCGGGCGGACCGACGAAGAGCGGCCACCGAACACCCGCCGTGCTCATGACGATTCCGACGGACGGGACCAACGAAGAGATCGTGCGGACCAACTCCTGGATGATGAAGCAGGTGCTGGCAAGGGGCATCCACGGCATACTGCTCTGTCACGTCGAGTCGCCGGGCGCCGTGAAGGCCTTCGTCGAGTCGTGCCGCTATCCGTTCCAGAGCATCGGCCGGGGCGACGTATTGGGCGACGGCCGTCGGGGCGGAGGTGGACAGCGGACGGCGGCGGAGATCTGGGGACTGGACCCCGTGGAGTACATGAAGAGGGCCGACCCGTGGCCCCTAAATCCCAACGGAGAGCTTCTCCTGGGGCTGAAGATCGAAAATAAGCGAGCGCTGGAGAAGTGCGAGGAGACCGCCGCCGTGCCGGGAATCGCGTTCGCCGAGTGGGGGCCGGGCGACATGGGGCTGTCTCTCGGATATGCCGACGCCCACGACCCACCGTATCCGGCCGACATGGACGCGGCGAGGCTGCGCATCAAACAGGCTCTCGACGACAATAACATCGCGTTTCTGTGTGCGTGGAACGAGCCCGATATGTCCATAGAGAAGCGTGTGCAGAAGCAGCTGGATGACGGCGTCAAGGTCCTGGCCGGCGCCGGTGAGGAGGGCGCGAGGATCGGAAGGACCAAGACGGGCAGAACGATGCCCGTATAGGCGCTGCCCCAACGAAACCCAATCCTACTGCAAGAGGAGGCCCGCATAAACGGACCTCCTCTTGTTTATATAGAAATGGAACCGAAGCACAGGGTTCGACGTCTAATCTAGTGAGGGGCAGAGCTCTTTCAGAATCGGTGACATTCGCTGCGAGGGATAGCATCTGCGAAGTCTCCGATAAGACAGCCGGACCAGCGCAGGAGGCAGACATATGGCCAGGAAAAAGACGAGCATCAAGGTCGGCGAGCTCAGGCAAGTGGCGGCGGAGACTTTTGCGGACGCGGCGTCTTCCCATCACATTGTGGACTCGGCCCGACACGAGCTCACGAAGATGAGGGAGGAGGCGGCCGAGTTCGGTTTCTCCGACGCCGATGTGATCCGCGCCGTTATGACACCTCTTTTCAAGAAGGCCAGGGGCTGCGAATGCTTCTCGTGCAAGTCGCGCCGAAACGGCAGCTGGAGCGACGGCGGCTGGGACGATCGCAAGATAGAAGTCAACGCAGGCTAGAGACTATATGCTTCGGGGTCGCCTTTAAGGCGGCCCCATGCCTTTCCGCACTATCAGCTCGTTTCGCAGCTCCACGCAGTCCGGGTGCACCAGCATGCCCTCTTCCAGGAAGTACGCTATTTCCTGATCGAGCAGTCTCAATATCGCAACATCGAGACCGTTCTCCAGAGCGGAGGCAACACCTTCGAGGTACGCATAGCGCTCGACCTTGACCGGGTCGAGCTTGTCGGCGAGGAACACGACCTTGGCCACCTCTCCCATGCCGCGCCTACCAGTGGTATGCCATCGAACGGCCTCGAGCACTTCAGG
>JADFKI010000201.1 GCA_022565015.1 Chloroflexota bacterium | reverse complement strand
GTGTTCATGCAGTACTACCACCACCTGGACGGCACACGCACGCCGTTGCCCGCCCCCAGCGTCGATACGGGCATGGGATTCGAGCGCGCCGCCGTCATCCTTCAGGACGTGTCCACCATCTACGAGACCGACCTCTTCCAGCCTCTCATAAAGAAGGCCGAGGAGATTACCGGCAGGAATTGGGGTCAAGACCACGACACCAACTACGCCCTCGCGGCCATCGCCGAGCACGGGCGCAGCTCATCGTTTCTCATCGCCGACGGCATAATTCCGGGCAACGAGGGGCGCGGATACATCCTTCGAAGGGTGATCCGGCGGGCCATACGGCATGGGAGGCACCTGGGTCTCGAAGACTCGTTCCTCGGCGAGATAGCCGAGGCGACGATCGAAAAGATGGGCCAGGCGTATCCAGAGCTCCGAAATCACAGGGATTTCGTGCTGACGGTCTTGAAGCTGGAGGAGGAGCGCTTCCAGCAGGTTTACGAAAACGGCTATGCCCTTCTGTCGGAGTCTCTGAAAGGGGCAAAGAACCTGCCGGGAGACATCGTCTTTCGGCTGTGGGACACCTACGGCTTCCCCTTTGAGATGACCCAGGAGATGGCCCGCGAGCAAGGCGTCGAGGTCGACGTTGAGGGGTTCGAGCGGGAGATGGAGGCGCAGCGAGAGCGAGGCCGAGCCTCCGCGCACTTCGGCGGCGACCGCGCCAAGATTCGCGTGTACGAGAGCCTGGGCGTCGGCGAGACTACGTTTCTGGGCTACGATCGGCTGACATCCTCGTCGGCGGTCGTGGGGCTAATTTCAGAGGACCAAGTAGTTGATGAAGTGGCCCAGGGGGAAAATGTCGAGATCGTGCTTTTGGACACACCCTTCTACGCAGAGGGTGGAGGTCAGATCGGCGACGCCGGCCAGATCGTCGGTGAGAAGGGCAAGATCGAGGTCCACGACACGCAGGAGGTCATGCCCGGAGTGATCGTCCATTTCGGTAAGGTAACGCAGGGCGCCATCGCCACGGGTGAGGTGGTGGACTCATACGTTGATCCCATACGCAGGGAGGACACGGCCCGGAACCACACGGCGACCCACCTGCTGCACGCCGCGCTGAGGCAGGTCCTGGGACCGCACGTCAGGCAGGCAGGCTCGTTGGTCGCCCCGGACAGGCTTCGCTTCGACTTCAGCCACATGCAGCAGATGACCGACGAAGAGGTCTGGGATGTACAGCTCCTTGTCAACGAGAAGATTCGACAGAACGCCCGCGTGACCAAGGACGAAGATAGCTATCAGTCCGCCATAAAGCGCGGCGCACTGGCCTTCTTCGGCGACAAGTATGGTGACCGCGTGAGGCTGGTGGAGATCTCCAACGGCGCGACCTTCAGCTTCGAGGTGTGCGGAGGCACTCACGTCGACTACACGGGAGAGGTCGGCGCGATATATATCTTGAACGAGTCAAGCGTCGGCGCGGGCATGCGCCGCCTGGAGGCCATCAGCGGCAGGGCCGCGGAGAGGCTCGTCTGGGAGAGGTTCCACCGCGAGGAGCGCCTCTCACGAACGCTTCAAACAACGCCGGCTGAGCTTGAAGGCCGTGTGCAGGTCCTGCTGGACGAAGTGGACGAGCTTCGCAGGCAGGCGGAGGCGCTGGAACGCGCCAGCTCGCTGCAATCGGCGGAGGGCATGCTGCAAAACGCTCAGGACGTGAACGGCGTGACAGTTCTGGCTTCCAGGACCTCTGCCTCGAACAACGACTCCTTGCGCGAGATCAGCGACTGGCTGCGCGACAAGCTGGGCAGCGGAATAGTCGTCCTGGGCGCGGTCATCAACGACCGACCCACGATAACGATCAGCGTGACGCCAGACCTCGTTACGTCGGGTACGGACGCTCGTGACTACGCCCGCGACCTCGGCAAGTTCATCGGGGGTGGAGGCGGAGGGCGCGCCGACATGGCCCAGGCGGGCGGACGCGACGTCAGCAGGCTGGACGAGGCCATCAACGCCGCCGCCGACCTGGTCCGCGAAAAGAGTTTTTCGGCTTCATAGACGGTTTCCGAATGTTCCACGGGCAGTGTTGATCGCCGCGAACGACAATTCTTGGGGGACGAACAAGGCAGGGTCAAAACCTTCTCCCTCCGCGTTTCGGAGATCGGGGATTGCTCTTGCTCCAAGGAAGAGCGGGGTGAGACGCTAAGGATCTCATACTCTCCGGCCTTTTTTACGACACTGGCGGCCTGTGCTGGGCCCACGGCCTGGCCCGCTCGAAGGCAGCCGACGCCGCCAGCACCGTGGCCTCGTCGCCCATGCGCCCCACGATATGCAGTCCGACAGGCATGCCGTCCGAGTCGAAGCCGCACGGCAAGCTGGCGGCCGGGTGACCGATCGTGTTAATGGGATGGGTGAACGGCAGGAAGCTCCAGCCCTTCTTGTTTGCGTTTCTCTTTCCGCCCACCTCGTCCGGGTACTGTCCCACGGGAAAGGCGGTCGTCGCCATCGCGGGCGAGAGTAACAGGTCGTAATCGTCGAAGACGTCGCTGAACTGCTGAACCATGCGGTCGCGCTCTCCAAGGGCCCTGGCGTAGTCGGCGGCCGTGTAGGCCTTTCCGTCCTCAATGGCCATGCGGCCGTACCACGTGAGCGGATCGGGATCAACGTCCAGCAGATGCCCCTGGGTCGCGTAGATATTTCCCGCGAAGAAGACCCACCAGGTCTCGAAGGGAGACTCCAGCCTTAGATTGGAGACGTCCACGGTGCATCCAAGCTCCTCGAAAACCTTGGCGGCGGAGGCCGTGACCTCGCCGACCTCCGGGTCTACGCCCGCATAGCCATAGTCGAGACTCCAGGCGATCTTGAGTCCGCTGATGTCCCTGTCCAATGCGGCGATGAAGTCGGGCACCGGGTCTCGCAGCGAGCCCGTATCCCTTGGGTCGTAGCCGGCAAGGGCCTGAAGCAGAATCGCGGAGTCCCTCACGGTGCGGGACAGCGGCCCCTGCTGGCTCGTGATGTTGGCTATCGGTGGTGCGGAAACGCCCGTAAAGCTGGAGACCCTCCCCTGGGTCGGCTTGATGCCGTAGATGCCGCAGAAGCTGGCGGGAATGCGTATGGAGCCGCCACCGTCGCCGCCGGTTGCGATCGAGCAGAGGCCCGCGACCACGGAGGAGGCCGCGCCGCCGCTTGACCCGCCCGAGGTCCGCTCGGCGTTCCAGGGGTTGCGGCACTCGGGGCCCAGGCGGTTCTCGCTGGCGCCAAGCAGCCCGAACTCGGGCGTGTTCGTCTTGCCCAGCATTATGGCCCCTGACTGTCTCACGCGCTCCACGACGGCCGAGTCGGCGTCCGGGACCCGGTCCTTGTAGCCGAGGGAGCCGCCCGTCGTCTTCACGCCCTTGGTCATCTGCAGGTCCTTGATGGATATGGGAACACCGTGCAGAGGCCCAAGGTCGTCTCCACGCATCACGGCGTCTTCGGCGGCCCTGGCGTCGGCCATCGCCTGCTCCTGGGTCAAGGTCAGGTAAGAGTTGAGCTGACCGTCCAATCTCTCGATGCGTTCGAAGTAGAGCCTGGTTACCTCTACCGGCGATATCTCCTTGCCGGCGATCTTCGCCGCAAGCTCATGCGTCGGCAGAAAAGCTGCGTTCTCGTCCATATTAGCCTCCTCAATATTGCGCGGTCGTCTTAGCCGGACTTTGTACAAAGAAGTTTCCTAAATTTGAGGTCATTCGGACGGGTCTATTATGGTGCCTTCGCTCTGCCGCATAAACACCCATCTCATCGTTCAAGGACTTTCCGCACCCGCCCTGCAAACTCGACATGTAAAATGTCTGCCGATTACTGACCATTAGCTATACGCCTTCGTGTTGAGGCTCAATCGGAATGTACAAAGTCCAGCTTAATGCCTATTCGAAAACCTCATTTTAACGTTTTACCGTCTTTCGACAGAGCTCTCCGCTGCGGCGGAGTCCTCCGATTTGTCGGAGAGTTTGTCGAACCATCTCTTTGAGATAGTCCCTACGTCGGTATGAGTCCCCGGACGAAATCGCCGGCGACTTCCAGCACCTTGTCCGGAGGCGCCGCGTCGATGGCGTTCAACAGAGCGCTTGCGACTACCGCCCCGTCCGCGTACTCCCCTATTTCCTCGACATGACGGCGCAGCGACACTCCGAATCCCACGAGGACGGGCAGGTCGGTGTGCTGTCGAATCCGACGCACCAGACCGCTAGTATCCGCCGACACCTCGCTCCTTGCGCCCGTTACGCCGCTCAAGCTAACGCAGTATATAAAGCCCTTTGCGGCCTTGCAAGCCTCCGCAATCCGCTCATCGGTGCTCGTGGGTGCGAGAAGGGGGATCAGATAGATTCCTTTCTCTTCCAGGGTCTCTTTGTACGGTCCCGCCTCGTCGGACGGCAGGTCGGGAATGATTATGCCGTCGAGCCCGGCGGCGGAGGCGTTCTCCGCAAACCTCTCGGTGCCGTAGCGTAATACCGGGTTCAAATATCCCAAGAATATGAGAGGCGTCTCGATGCCCTTCTCCCTGAGATGGCGGACCACCTCCAGGGCCGTATCGATGTTCACGCCGTGTTCGAGGGCGCGCTGGCTGGCCGCCTGAATGGTAGGGCCGTCCGCGAGGGGATCGCTGAAGGGAACCCCCATCTCCAGCATATCTGCTCCGGCGTTGACGATGGCCTCGGCCAACGCCTCGGACGTCTCGACATCCGGATAGCCGACCGTCACCCAGGGCACGACCGCCGGTCTTCCCGACGCCCTCACCTGTGCAAGCCTGATATCGATTCGATTCGCCATTTTCTCACCATACCAGGTTTTGCCTGCCGTAACCCTACTGCTCGATAACAAAGACGCCGACCAGTGTCACCAGCAGGTTCCATGCGGCGTGTGCCAGGTACGGCTGCAGCAGAGACCGTGTTCGCAGGTACAGCCATCCGAGCACCAGCCCAATCAGAAATATTGGTATCAATGTGCTAACAGAGACGTGCACACCCGCGAAAAGCGCCGAGCTCACCAGAACAGCCCTGAACGGACCAATTATCGGCGCCAGGATCGTCAATAGGAAGCCCCTAAAAAACAGCTCTTCGGTAAAGGGGCCCCAAACGACGAACACGAGTGCGTTGAGCGGCGCGTACAGGCCTTCGCCCAACATGGTCCCTTGCTCCTCCAGGGTCGGGGGAATCAGAAAATCGATGCCGGCGCTTTGGACGAAAACACCGTAGGTTGCGCTGGCGGCGATCATCAGAAGTAGGGCCGGCGCAACGATCAGGATTCCACCGCGACCCTGAGACGCTCTCATTCCCAATGACCGCCAGGTGGCGCCCCGTACCCGCACCGCGATTATCCACACGGCAAGCAGGAACAGTCCCTGAAGCAGGAATAATACAAGGGGATTGACAGACTCTGAGTCGTCGCCCGATTTCCCAATCAGGCGCGCCAAAACGATTATGACGACGGAACCGACGATGACGAACAGGCCTGCAAAAGCTACGTCTGTTAGCTTCCAGGGCACGGCCCGCCGTTCAGTAAGAGGGTCCGTCACAGCCTCCCGCCAATCACGCGCACGCACGAGTATTCCACGTGAAGTCTAGCAGATGCCTTTTCGCCGGTCTACGAATGGCACGTGTCCAGGTCTCCGGCCCACAGAGAAGCCTATTAGCCCAGCCAGAGCACGTCACCGCACAGGTCAGAGGGATGGTCCTTGGCCGCGAACGCGGCGTACTCTTCCTTCGATGTCTTCATGTCGCCGTCATCGCCGTGTCCCGGATAGATGCTCACGTCGTCTCCGAGAGTTAGCAGCTTGCTGGTGATGCTCCCGATGATCTGCTGGAGGTTTTCCGGTGCTCTCGTCTTGCCGGGCCCACCAGGAAACAGGGTGTCGCCCGTGAAGAGCTTGTTCCCGACTAACAGACACGTCGAGCCGGCGGTATGACCGGGCGTAAACAGGGCCTTCAAGGTGATGGTCCCGGCCTTGACCTCATCGCCGTCTTTCAGGACAAAGCTGGGCGTCGTAGGCAACGCTGAAGCGTCCTGCTCGCCGATGGCCGTGGGCGAGCCCAGCGCCGAGGCGACCTCCTCAAAGCCCTCGATGTGATCGAAGTGGTTGTGGGTTATGAGAATCGCCTTGACGTCCGTCGCCTTGGCGGCGCTAATCAGAGCTCCAGGATCCTTGGGGGTGTCTATGACGATGCTTTCGTTGGTCTGCGGGCAGACCAGTAGATAGGCGTTGTTGTCGTAAGGGCCGCACTTGATCTTATGGATGGTTATGCTGCTGTCCTGATAGTGTGGGGCCATCTTCATCTCCTTAATCATCCAAGACGAAATATCGGCCGCGGCCTGCTCTCTTCGAAGGAACGCGAGGCGGTCGCGACCAAGCGTGGCTGTGATTATATCAGTACGCCAACCCTCGTCAAACCGGGCGCTGAGATGCATCGCTCTGTTATAATCGGAGACTCTAATTTGGAGCGCCCAACGGCGCCCGACATTGACGCATCAGTGGCTGAGGTCATGACCGACGATAACGAGCTTTTTGCCATGAAGCAGGTGGTGCGGCGTTTCTTCGAGGAGGTGGTTGGCGGCAACCTGGACCTTGTCGAAGAGCTCGTAGCGCCGGACTGCGTGATCCACGGCGCCGGAAACGAATTCCGGGGTGTTGAGGCTGTCAGGCAGAACCTCAGCAGGCAGAAGAATGCTTTCGACGAATGGAAGGCCCGCGTAATCTTTCAGATCGCGGAGGGTGACACCGTTGCGTCACACCTCGAATTCACGGGCCGACACGTTGGAGAGACTCTGGGCATACCGGCGACGGGAAAAGACGTAGCCTTCACAGGCATGTTTTTCGACCGGGTGATGGACGGAAAGATAGTGGAGGGCTGGCACCGTCTCGATTACTTGACCCTGCTGCGGCAGCTGAATGCATTTCCCTGCCGTTAGCGGCCCTATGATCCCCCCGAAGAGATTTTTCGCTACGACGAACGAATAAGAATCCCCGGCACGCGGCGACGCTGATTTAACAACGCGCTATAGGTGAATGAGCAGTGGAAGAGTTCGGACTGACGATCAAGGAAGACACCGGTGGCAAGCGGATTGAACTGCAATGCGAGCACCAGAACGGACTGCTGTACATCGTGCCCGGTGAGGCGAGCTGGGTGTGCTCCGAGGAGCTAATGCACGCCCACGCCCTGGCTGGTTTTTTTCAGCAGATGTCGGAGCTCGAAGACCCACGCATCAAAGAGCTGATGCAGCGCTGGGGCCTCTACTATAGGTCAAGGCCGCTGGCATCGTCCGATGCGGAAAATACGTC
>JADFKI010000017.1 GCA_022565015.1 Chloroflexota bacterium | reverse complement strand
ACCACCATATTAACCTCGCAAAGCTTCCACTAGTGAAATGCTGGCCTGGTCTGCCAGGGTGTGAGCCGTCTGAATGAAACTAAACAGGTTTCTCCGATTCGTTTCCATAGCAGGATCAGACGACCTAGAAACATCAATATCCATCGCGAACGACAGTTCCGGAATAGCGTCTCTGCCGATGTCCGTCTTCACCCACTGCTTATCCTTAGTCTCTTCACGGCTGATCGGTCCAAAGGTAATATGAACTCTCATGTTACTGTGGGCCAATTCGAAAACCGCTGCGTTGTCCCGTATACGAAAGTCTGGGAATGCTCCCAATATTCGAGAGGAGTGAAAAAATCGTTCGCTAATCAGATCCGTTAACTCATCAAAATCCAGACCTTCAACTGCAGCAAAATAGTATGTCCTGAAACCTTCCCGGGTCACGGTTAAGTCTCCCAGAAAGCGATTGTCCGTAGTTATATTAAGCCATCTACGAAGATGGTCTTGGTAGATATTATAGGTGTCTGGAGCCTCCATTTCTGCTCCAAGGCTCCGGAACGTCACGAAAACCACCTTGGTGCGGTCTTCATCATGCAACTCTACTTTGAAAGGTGCGGGCTGTACTCTCCAATGTATAAACGGGGCGCCGTGAAACTCTCCAGCCAGATCACCCCCTTTGCTAAGAATGGAGGCATTTGGTGTGAATCTTATCTCCGTTATATATCGGATCCCGAGCGGATTCCCTATTCAAACCAGTCAACAGACATTCTTGTTCTCGTGGCGAGAGATCGCCCCAATTGCCACTTAAAGCGAGTATATCACAGCCCACTTTTTACATAATGGAGATGAACCCGAGCGCGTGTCCCCATTCATGCAGTTGAATGAATACAACAGCTATTATCGGTAGAAGGGCAAAGATGATGAGACTCTTGTAGTGATTTTTGAAGGTGAGCAAGAGCATGTCGGCAAAATGTCGGCAAAACGCCCTTAGCGGGAAATAGAAGAGGCTCTGCAACTCGCGGGAGCCTCTTTATCATGAGCTAAACAGTGGTGGGCCCGCAGGGATTCGAACCCTGGACACTCGGATTAAAAGTCCGATGCTCTGCCAGGCTGAGCTACAGGCCCGTGTGCAAGCGAAGGTGCGGTCGCTACGGAGAAATTCTATGCGTGTTGCCCCGAGGTTTCAAGGGATGCGCCGGAGACAGTGTCGATCTGATGCCGGCTAGAACAGCCCGCCGGACGCCGTCAAGGTCCTTAGCCGGTCCAGAGGCCAGTAGCTGACCCAGGCCCGTCCGACGATGTTCGAAGTCGGGACGTTGCCCCAGTCGCGGGAGTCGTTGCTGGCCCTCCTGTTGTCGCCCATCACGAAATACTCGTCTTCGCCGACGGTCAAGAGCTTCATATCGCCCGAGTCACGCTTCGTGATGTAAGGCTCGTCCAGCTTGGTCCCGTTTATGAATACCTCCCCATCGTCGATCTCGATAGTGTCGCCGGGCAGGCCGATGACGCGTTTTACGAAGTCTCGAGACGGGTCCCTGGGAAAGTGAAATATGATGACGTCCTGACGCTCCGGTGCGTGGAACGGATAGACCCTCTCAGCCTTAGCGCTGCTGGAAAAGGCCAGGACGCTTCGGACGTCGCGAGGGTTGAGGTTGAAGTAGACCAGCTTGTTGACAAGCAGGTACTGGCCCTCCACGATCGTCGGCCTCATGCTGGACCCTTCCACCCGAAAGTTCTGCACGCTAAACTGCAGGGCGAGGAAGATGATCAGGGCCAGAATGACGGTTTCGATTAGCTCTCTGATTAACGCTCTCATCAGCCCACCACCGGCCCATCATGAAGCGATGATTCAGCCGGTATCCCTGGGTATTATAACCGGGGCTCCGCCATGTTGTCACATCAGTCTAACGCCGATACGCGTTAATGGGAGCGGTATAAGCCTCCAAAAACTGGTCCCAATCCGCTAACATCGGTATGGAATACAATTTTGTTCGGCAACTCTCCCGTTGCATCCCGCAACCCGGCCTGGGGCATGCAGACCGAAGACGCACAACTCGTTAGGCTCTCTAAAGAAGGCGACCTGGGTGCGTTCAACGCCATCGTTGAGCGTTACCAGTCACACGTATATAACCTCTCCGCCCGCATCCTTGGCAATCGTACGACCGCGGAGGACGCCACTCAGGATGCGTTTATTTCCGCCTACAAGGCCATCGGAAAATTTCGAGGTGGAAGCCTTCGCGCCTGGCTGCTGCGCATCGCCTCCAATCAGAGCTACGACATTCTTCGGGCGTCTAAGAGAAGGCCCGCGCAGTCCCTTGACGAATCGTTGGAAAACCCCAACTTCCAGGTGCGCTCGGACGCTGAGACTCCCGAGCAGGCGGCGCTCAGGAACGAGCTGGGGGATGAGATACAACGCGCCATCATGACCCTGCCCGAGGACCAGCGCACGGTCCTTGTCCTGATAGACGTGCAGGGGCTCAGCTACGATGAGGCGGCCCAGGCCGCGGGAGCTTCCATGGGCACAATCAAGTCGAGGCTGAGCCGCGCCCGCTCTCGAATCCGAGACCTTCTGAGACAGCGAAGGGAACTTTTGCCCGATGAATATCGTCAGGTAGATTGAAGGACGTTACGAATTGATTGGGTTCTTGGACAGAAAACGGCATAGCAGACTCCAGATTCTGTTGTCTGCCTTTATAGACGGTGAGGTCACGCCGTCCGAGGCCGCGCGCGTCGAAGAGCACCTGGCTGGGTGCCGGGAGTGCGTAGGCGAGCTAAGTAGCCTGCGTGCGACTTCCAGCTTGCTGCGAAGCCTTCCGGAGCTCGAGGTGCCCCGTTCATTCGCACTGACGGAAGCGCCTGCGCCCGTCAGATTCGCTCCGCAGCTCGTGTGGACGACCCGTTTCGCGACGTCGCTGGCCGCCCTTTTCCTTGTTGCGCTGCTGCTGGGCGACGTGTTGGGGTATGTTGGACAGACGCGCTCACAAGGCTCTCGAGAGCTGGCATCCAGAGCGGTGCAAGCGCCCGCCGCTCCAGCTAAAGCGCTCGAATCAGGACTCGCGGGCCTGCCCGGCTCTCCCGGTAATCCTGGCCTGGCGCCGGCTCCCGCCGCAGCATCGGCCCCTGCCGCTCCGGCTCCCGCCGCGCCTGTGCCTGCTCCTGCCGCACCTGCTCCTGCCGCGCCTGCTCCCGCCGCACCTGCTCCCGCCGCACCTGCTCCTGCCGCGCCTGCTCCCGCCGCGCCTGCGCCTGCCGCGACGCCCGCCGCCGAAACTCTTACATTAGAGGCGCGGGCGTTGCCTGCACCCGCTCCGGCAGCCGCACCCGCCCCCGCTCTGGCCGCCGCCGAGGCTGAAACGGCTGGCGAAACCGAAGATTTGATTGCCCCGCAGACACTTGCGGCTCCGGCGGCTCCTGATGTCGAAGAGCCGTCGCCGGAGGTGGAGTCAGCGGCTGCGCCGGAGCGGTCGACGCAGGCGGCCACCTCTCGGTCCGCAATCGACGAGTCCGCGGAGCAAGCGGAGAGGGCCGAAGGCTCGGCGGCGCCACTACCTTCGCCGGCACCTGCCCTGCCTCCTCCCACTACGGAGGAGACTGCAACACCCGTCGACGAGCCAGTCGCGGGAGCGGCAGCGGCCCGGGACGGTGTCTCTGAGGGCGAGGTCGCAGGCGGGCTGGCGATTCCGGTCCGGGAGCTGGAGATTGTCCTGGGCGTACTCGTGGCCCTGCTTCTGGCCGTCACTTATTGGGTTGCTCGTCGTGGCGTGGGCCAGCCGTAGGCGCTCCGGCGATTCTTATCCCTGCTCTGGGCCTGAAGATATTTCCTACGCGGAGATATCTCACGGCTTAGAGCCTAACCGAAAACCTTAATTTGATGTTTTACGGCCCTTCGACAATGCTCAGGACGAACGGAAGATTGCCCGTTCGTGGTGTCCGGCTCCTCATAATGTATATCTTCGGACTCCGCTTCTGCGGAGAGCTTGTCGAACCATTCGTGGCAGTTTTCGGATAGGCTCTTAGCTGAACGCCCTGGAACATTAATCAGTGTCCCGACGTCAGTATATTTGAGCGACAGAAAATCTAAATGCTCAACTGTCTCAAACGGGCAATTAAAATACTACATGTGTGGAGGAAACAAGTTCGATGATAAGGATGAAGGGATTTTTAGTCATGGCGGGTCTTGCCGCTGTCCTGGCGGTCGGAGTGGCCTGCAGCAACGGAGAGGCGTCGACAAAGCCGGTCGAGCCTCTAGCGCCAATCGCCCCGGCCGCACAGCAACCCATCGCGCAGGGAGAGGTACCGGTGAGGCTGCCGGTTTCACCGCTGCCTCCGGCTATAGTTGTTCCTGCTCCCCTGTTTGAGTCGCCCGCGACGAGCCGAGCATTGGGCGCACCCGTAGGGGCTCCGGTCCTTAGCGGCTACCCTGCGCTTCAGGCTAACGGGCAGACCGGAATCTGGGTAAGCGGCCAGGGCAAGATCTCGTTGGAGCCAGACCTGGTACTCTTGAACGTGGGTGTGGAGACGACCGGAAGGACGGTCGCAGAGGCCAACGGCAAGGCGGCGGAGGCCATGGATGCCATCGTCGCGGCGCTACGAAGCAGGGGCTTGGAGGACAAAGACATCCAGACCAGGTCGTTCAACGTGTTCCCTCAGTACGAGTACCGAGAGGTAACGGAGGCGGGCTTCCGCACCAATAGGCAGATGTTGATCGGATTCAGGGTGAGCAACACGGCTTCGATAAAGATCCGAGACCTGGACGCGGTCGGTGAGATCATCGACGAAGTGGCGACCGCCGGCGGTGATTCGACCCGCATCAACGGCATCAGATTCACCGTCGGGGATACCTCGCCCATGATGGACGAGCTCCGAGCACTGGCGGTTGGCGATGCAATGGACAAGGCGGAAGACTTCGCCCGCTTGTCCGGCGTGGGCCTTGGCAGGCTGGTCTTCATCAGCGAGTCCTCCGCCGGCAGACCCATCGTGCAGGATTTCGCGGCGCCGCGCATGGCATTCGCGGAGTCGGCAGCGGGTGCTCCAACCCCGATCATCGGCGGCGAGCTCGAGCTGACTTTGAACGTGCAGGCGGTATTCGCCATCCAATAGTCGCAAGCGACCGGCAGCACCTGGGGAGGGCGCTCCGATTCCGGGGCGCCCTCTTTTTGTGTGAATCGGCGACGACTGTTACAATTCCGTCATCGGGCTCATGTTGAGTACAATTACATAATTGGGAGTGGGCTGGAAAAACATCCCGATTGAATCGGGGAGGAGAAATGGTTCTCAGCGACCGCACGATAAAGCAGATGCTGGAGGATGGGCGCATCGTAGTCGACCCTCTGGGCGAGAACTGCATACAGCCGGCCAGCATCGATGTACACCTCGATCGCCAGATACTCGTTTTTCGAAACTCTCGCCGTCCCTACATCGATGTCAGGGAGGATATGAGCGACCTCACCGAGATGGTGACGATAGACGATGACAGGGCGTTCATGCTGCACCCCGGCGAATTCGTGTTGGGCAGCACGCTGGAGCATATCGAGCTTCCCAATGACCTCGTGGCCCGACTCGAGGGCAAGAGCTCCCTGGGACGGGTGGGCCTGCTGATTCACTCGACGGCGGGGTACGTTGACCCCGGCTGGAAGGGCCATCTCACGCTGGAGCTTAGCAACGTCGCAAACCTTCCCATCACCCTTTACCAGGGCATGAAGATAGGGCAGATATCCTATTCTCAGCTGTCATCGGCGGCGGACCGGCCCTACGGTTCTCCCGGACTCGGCAGCAAGTACCAGGGCCAGCTGCAGCCGACGGCGAGCAAGGTGTACGAGGAATTCAAAAGGGCTTACATCAATCAAAAGAAGGAATACCGTTAACAGGCCGTCATGAACTACATGGAGCGTGCCCTGACGCTGGCACGGCAAGCCCTGGGCTCGACGAGCCCCAACCCATCCGTCGGGGCCGTCGTCGTGAAGAACGCAAAGATCGTCGCCGAGGGCTGGACGCAACCGCCGGGAGGCGAGCATGCTGAAGCCATGGCCCTCAGGCTCGCCGGGCCCAAGGCCTCGGGAGGGACACTCTATACATCGCTGGAGCCATGCAATCACTCTGGCCGCACGCCTCCGTGCACGGAGGCCATCATCAAGTCCGGCGTCGCCGAGGTTCACGCGTCCTTGCCGGACCCCAATCCCCACGTCGAGGGCGGAGGGATAAGAATTCTGGAAGAGGCGGGTATCCGGTGTGTCAAGGGAGAAGGCCAGGGCGAGGCCCGTAAGTTGGTCGAGGCGTTCGCAAAATACACCAGGACCGGCAGCCCGTTTGTCACCGCAAAGTTCGCCATGAGCCTGGACGGTAAGATCGCGGCCCGTTCGGGCGATTCCAAATGGATAACCGGTGAAGAGTCCAGGCGGTTCGTACACCAGCTCAGGTCGGAGGTCGACGCCGTCATGGTCGGAATCAACACGGCGTTGGCGGACGACCCTGGGCTCACCGCACGGGACTCCGATGGCGCGCCGCTGCCTCGCCAGCCTCTACGTGTCGTAGTGGACAGCAATGGTAGAATGCCCGGGAACGCCAGAATGCTTTCCGAGCCGGGCGAAACCTTGATTGTCACATCCAGCGGCGATGAACAGAGCCTGGATGCGGCCGGCAGGCCCGGAACCTCCATCGTGCGGCTGCCAGCTCCCGACGGCAGGGTGGACATCGCCGCCCTGCTGGAACTGCTGGGAACGCGAGAGGTAACCAGCGTTCTTGTTGAGGGCGGCGGCACGCTGCTGGGTTCTCTGTTTGATCTAGGGCTCGTCGACAAGGTCGTGGCCTTCGTCGCTCCGGTAATTATTGGGGGCCAGAGTGCTCCCTCCCCTGTGGCTGGGGCGGGAATAGAGAATATGGCAGACGCGCTTCGTCTGAAAGACGTCGAAATTAGTCGATTCGGGGCTGACGTAGCGATAATCGGCTACTGTAAGATAGGCGGCGATGTTCACTGGAATAGTTGAAGAGGTCGGCCACATCAAGTCGGCGGACCCAGGCAAGCTAGTCGTTGAGGCTTCCACCGTTCTTGTGGACGCCAGGGTAGGCGACAGCATCTGCATGAACGGCACGTGCCTTACCGTGACCTCTCGAGATGACGAGTCGTTTGCGGTGGACGTAGTCCCGGAGACTCTCCGAAGGACCAACCTCGGCGAGCTCAACGCGGGGGACCCCGTCAATCTCGAGCGCTCGCTTCCCGCGAACGGGCGCTTCGGCGGCCACATCGTTCAGGGACACATAGACGCCACAGGCAGCATAAAGGACATCTCCCCGGACGGAGACGCCTGGCTCGTCACGTTCGAGGCCCCCACGTCGGTAATGCGCTACGTCGTGGAGAAGGGATTCATCGCTGTGGACGGCACCAGCCTCACCGTAGTAAAATGCGACAATGTATCCTTTGTCGTTACGATAATACCCCATACTCGGGAAAATACCGTTTTTGCCCGCCGGAAGGTGGGTGATACAGTCAATCTTGAGGTGGATCTTGTAGCGAAGTATGTGGAACGACTGTCTTCCAGTGCACGGATGCCGCTGGATATAGCCGACGAGCTGTAGAGAGTCCAGGAGGTAAGCATGCCTCTATCAACCGTCGAAGAGGCCATTGAAGATATAAGGGCGGGACGAATGGTCATCGTCGTTGACGATGAGGACCGTGAGAACGAGGGCGACCTGGTTCTTGCCGCCGAGAAGGTCACTCCCGAGAACATAAACTTCATGGCAACCTACGGACGCGGCCTTATCTGCGTGCCCTTGCTGTCCCAGAGACTGGACCAGCTAAGGCTTACGATGATGGTTCAGGAGAACACCGCCAGGCTCGGCACGGCTTTCACCATTTCCGTGGACGTTCTCGATGGCGCTACCACCGGCATCTCGGCTTTCGATCGGGCGGCAACTATAAAGGCGCTAATAGACCCTCAGACAAGCCCGGAAGACCTCGGTAGGCCCGGCCACATCTTTCCTCTGAGATATCAGGAAGGCGGTGTCCTCGTCAGGGCCGGCCAGACTGAGGCGTCGGTCGACCTTGCCAGGCTGTCTGGCCTCTACCCTGCCGGCGTGCTTTGCGAGATCATGGCGGAAGACGGCACCATGGCGCGCATGCCCAGCCTGGACGAGTTTTCGGCCACGCACGGCCTCAAGATCGTGACCGTCGCCGACATCATCGCCTATCGACGCGAGCACGAGAAGATTATCGAGAGGGTGGCGGAGGCCCGGGTGCCGACTCGCTACGGCGAGTTCATGGCGATCTCTTACCGCAGCCTCGTGGACAGGGATGAGCACATAGCCCTGGTCAAGGGGACGCCGACCCCGGATGAGCCGACCCTGGTCCGCGTGCACAGCGAATGCCTGACGGGCGACGTCTTCGGCAGCATTCGATGCGACTGCGGCGACCAGATTCCGCTGGCACTACAGGCGATCGAACGCGAAGGCAAGGGCGTTTTCGTCTACATGCGTCAGGAGGGCCGAGGCATCGGACTGCACAACAAGCTCAAGGCCTACGCCCTGCAGGACGAGGGCCTGGATACGATAGAAGCCAACATCAAGCTTGGCTTCGCGCCGGACCCCAGGCAATACGGTATTGGGGCGCAGATTCTCCATGACTTGGGCGTAAAGAAGATGAGGTTGCTAACGAACAACCCCCAGAAGAGGGTAGGTATACAGAGCTTCGGCCTGGAGCTCGTGGAGCAATTGCCGATAATTGCGGCTGTTAACAAGGAGAACCACCGCTATCTGGAGACGAAAAGGATCAGGATGGGACATGAGTTGAACTCGGACCTGATCGAGCCTTCCACAGAGGTAGCGGAGTGAGCAGACAGCTCCAGGGTGATCTACAGGGCCAGGGACTGAAGATCGGAATCGTCGTAGCGAGGTTCAACGACTTCATAACCTCCAAGCTCCTGGAAGGTGCCGAAGCGGCGCTGGCCAGTCACGGCGTAAGCGACGCCGACGTCACGGTGGCATCGGTGCCGGGCTCATTCGAGATACCGCTGGTGGCGAAGAAGATGGCGGGCTCGGGCTCCTACGACGCCGTGATCTGCCTGGGAGCGGTCATACGAGGGGAGACCGGCCACTACGAGCACGTGGCCGGCGAGGCGGCAAAGGGTGTAGCAGCCACCTCACTCGCCACCGGCGTTCCGGTCATCTTCGGCATCCTCACCACCGATACGCTGGAGCAGGCCATCAATCGGGCCGGCGGCAAGCAAGGAAACACCGGCTACAGCGCCGGCGTTTCCGCCATCGAGATGGTCAACCTTCTTCGTTCCTTGGACTAGCCTTGGCGATCTTCATGGGCGTCGACCCGACCTCATCGGAGAAGAAGGCGTCGGGCTGCGCGGTGCTGGACTCCCATGCCAACCTCCTTAGCCTGCGCGCGATAAGAACCGACGCGGAGATATTGGACCTGGTCGAGCGTCACAAGCCCGACATTATCGGAATCGACTCTCCTCTGGGCTTTCCCAAGGGCATGTGCTGTCTGGAGACCTCCTGCCCATGCGAGTCGGTCCACGAGTTCAAGGGCAGGCGTTGCGAAAGGCTGTTGTCCGCCCAGGGCATTTCCCTGTACTACACGACCAAGCGAACCTTCATCAAGGCAATGATCTATCGCTCCATAAACCTCAAGGAGAAGATGGAGTCCATGGGCTCGCGTGTAATCGAAGTCTATCCCTACGGCTCCAAGGTGCGTCTGTTCGGCAAGCCAATTCCCAAGAAGACGACAAGAGAAGGTCTCGAGTTCCTGCATACGAGGCTGAGCGAGCTAGTCCCGGGACTGAGCGAATACGAAGGCAAACCGAACCACGATATGTACGATGGTCTCGTTGCGGCATACACCGCATACCTTTACGGTTTAGGGCAATGCGAACTGATTGGAACAGAAGACGAAGTGCAGATTGCGCTGCCGAAATCTTCTTGATTAGGCCCAGCCGGCCTGCTAGAATTCTTACCAGGTTGGGGATTCGTCTAGTGGTAGGACGACAGATTCTGGATCTGTAAGCAGAGGTTCGAATCCTCTATCCCCAGCCAACTTATTGGCCCCTGTGTGGCGCATTCGTCTAGCGGCCAAGGACACCGCCCTCTCAAGGCGGAGACCACGGGTTCGAATCCCGTATGCGCTACCAGCCTCTTGTTCTTCATATTTGCACCAAGAATTTCACCACTATGAAAAAGAGCATGGGCGTTAAGAGATTCTAGGTAGATTCGCTTTCATGGGAGTTATCGCGAGGGGTTTCGAAGCTCTTTCGAGGCATGGTGCCTGATGGTGTGAACCACGTGGCCTTGCGAAGTAGGTCCGCACGAGAGACCGTTCAAGCATCTGCAAGAGGGATGAATTACTATGTCCGGCGGTGGTGGGATAGAGGGCTTGTGCCGGCGACGTGGATAGCGTCTGGCGCTGTTATTTGGATGTAGTCGGGCGTTTCAAACGATGCAAGAACGCTGCCGCCGTATATGAAATGCATGAGATCTGCTGTACAAATGCACATTTACCATGTAGTCTATATACAATAGAAAGCATACAGCGTATAGCATACAGCTAGCAGTTGAATAGAAGGGAGGCCAAGACTGGAATGGCAAAGGCCCATCGGATGACACTGGAGCTTAACGAGGAAACTTATCAAAAACTTCTCAAACTAGCCAAGAAGAATGGCAAGAGCATGACTGACGTCGTGCGTGAAGGTATTGCTCTCCGCAATTTTGCCGACGAGGAGAAGGACAAGGGCAAGAGCCTTGCCATCGTTGACGGGGACGTTATAGAAACTAAGATCCTCCTAACATGAGGTGACTGGCCTTGTCGGATGCTACTGGCACAGAGGGTGGCCAGAGAGAAATAACCCTAGAGCAGATAGTTCGGCAGCAAGGACTGCAGATAAGACTCCAACGACAGAAACTCCAAAACGTCACGACCTACACCCTTCTCGCCATTTTTGTATTAGTCAATGTTGCGACCATTGTCCTTTTCTTCCTCAACGGGTTTGGAATCACCGAGCTCAGCGATGTTGCAATGGCCTCGCTCGTAGCAGCCACAATTGCTGAGGTAGCGGGACTGCTCGTTATCATAATGAAAGGGCTCTTCTCGATGTAGGTTCATCGCGGAGCACAGCCTTGTGTTGAGAGTAAGAGAACAACCCCCATTTAAAAGCCCTCCCTGGGTTGAATGATGTCGATTGGACAGTTTATTAAGATTAATGGTGATCTTAACTTGTATCTAAAACGCAAGAAAAGTAAGGGCTGTATAGACTGATAGGGGACGCGGTTTAGCGACTTTGTGGCCGACCACCTGTCAAGGCGGAGACCACGGGTTCGAATCCCGTATGCGCTACCAGCTTTTTCTTCGGAAAAGATTCAGCCGTGTTCGGAAAATGACGGTTGTCGTTTTTCGAGTCGGTACCCGTTGCTCGAACGCTGCTCCCACAATGCACACGCTTGTATTTGGCGGTCGAGGCTTACTATTGGAGATGGTCCACCTGTAGTGCCACACATTCGTGAGAGCTCCTGTATGCCCTGGGCGGATGGGAGCTCTTCCCTGACGTGCGTCCTCAATGGAATCGGGCCTGCCACTGCGTTGTGATTCCAAACCCTTGGACTTCGCTTAGGACAGGTTCGACCAGGAATCTCGTATCCAGAAGGTGGACTTGGCAGTTCGTTGGAATCTTGGTTATATGGACCGCGGCATAGCGGTCTGATTGCCAGGAACATCATTGTAGTGAGCCGGCGACGCGAACGCTGGTGCGGTGGGCGCTCTCAAAGGCAAGCTTACTTCTAGCTTGGTCACCGTTCTCAGGTGGTCCTTTCATCGACAGCGTCAGGCGCATCTTCAGCATATCTCGTGCGTTCGAGTCCCCACAAATGCACTCCCCCAAGCATTCGCGGAAGGTCTGCGAGCAGTGTGTTAGGCTCTAAGCTGCAGTAGATTTACGGTGGGGCCGTTGACTTGGCCGTGCAGCGGGTGCCACGGTAATGGCCAACCATACCGAATGAGCGAAGGAGCTAATCATGGAGAGAGTAAGCCTTGTGAAAGTTGGCGGTGTATGCGCCATCCTGGCACTCGTATGCTTTGTCGCAGCGGCCGTCGTGTACTTCGCGGGAGTGGGACAGGTGGACTCTTCTGACGTTACTCAGGTCCTGCTGGCCGTAAACGACAACCGGGCTGCCTTTCTGACCTCCACTTGGCTCGCCGTGTTCGGCTCTGCGCTGCTCATCCCGGCCGCGTTGGGGTTCTTCCAGGCCCTGCGAGATGCGGGGGCATTGCTTTGGATCGCGGTGGCGGCGATGTTTACGGGCGCGCTGCTTTTCATTGCCGCGGCAATAATACAACTTAGCGTCGGCTATGAGCTGGCGCCGAGCTACGTGGAGGCAAGCGACGCTGCCAAGCCGGTCTTGACGGTGATTGCCGGCACTCTGGATAGAATTAAAGAACTAGCGAACGACATAGGCCTTTTGCTTCTTTTTGGTATCGGGATACTACTCTTTGCGCTCGCCGGCCTTCGGACGTCTATAGTACCTAAGTGGGTCGGGTGGCTGGGCCTTCTGGGTGTCATATTTGCGTGGCTGACAGTTCTTGAGCCTGTGGTGGAGGCGCTGGGTGCCCAAAATGGCATCGCATTCGTCATTTCTATGGTGTGGATTGGGGTGATGGGGCTGGTGGTGCTGCGGCGGCAAGAGCCCGTGGCGCCGTCCGAATGACAGAGCACAGAAATGGGATGACATCGATTTGGATGATCGAGCCCTCTAAGCTCGGGCGCCAGTTGAGACCTGAGAAAGTTGGAGCAGTGTTCGGGGAAGCCCACCATTGTTGCCTGCTACTGTAGTCGCGAGACATGCACAAAAGCCAAACAATTCCAAAACGGAAAGCTCACCCCTGCCTTGACCGGAAACGCTATATTGAAGGCGTACTAGCAGTCCTCCTGGCTGTGTCCCCTTCTGGGCACGCCCCCCATGTTACAGCCATCATGGGGGGCTTTTTATTGGCCATGCATGCGAGGTCGAGTTCGTATGTGTGTTCCCATCTCCAGGGACAGGAATTTTGAGGGCTAAGACACAAGGGCTGCCGAGGAACTTGAAAACTCTACGCGCGGAGCAGAAGTCGGAGTGGATATGAAGAACGCGAACGTTATTGGTGTTGCTACCGGCGCACGTACAGACCGAGGCGCGCTCCACCGATCACGTGAATGTGGCCGTGGTCCTGCGACTGCATCGCGTCATGGCCGAAGTTGGACAGAATTCGATATCCGTTTGGGCAGAAGCGGTTGCCCATCTTCACCGCAAGAGCCCCGATCCTTCCGAAGAGGTCGCCGCTCTGCCACAGCTCGCTCTGGGTCAGATGCGTTCTAGGGACAAGCAGTAGCATCGTGGGCGCCCAATCAAGCTGGTTGTCAAAGACAAAGAAGTCTTCTTCCTCGTGGCGCACGCGGGCAGGAATGCGCCCGGCCACGATGCCGCAAAAGGTGCACTGCTCTATCGCCATACGCTAGCGGCTTGAGCTCCTGGCGCTTCTCCTGCGACTGCTGCGCGGCGTGATGCGAAAGTCCGGCGTGTCTATGCGAATTAGCTGGCCCACGGATTGGTCACGTACTCGGGAGCCGATAGGTCCGGTATGGTCGGCAAAGTCCAGCATGCTGGTTACGACCGTTGGCTGTCGGGTGTTATGCCTGTGCACGATAATCTGGTAGAGCTTTTCATCGGCCCAGGGGCTGCCGTGCTCCTGACCCAGGTCGTCCAGGATAAGAAGTGGAGTGTTTTTTACCTCGTCGAAGATGCGGTCGTAGGTGACCCGGCTTTCAGGCGAGAAGGTGTACCTGAGATAGTCCAGCAGCTCCGGAACGAAGGCAAAAAAAGCAGCGTGGCCTCGTTTGCGGCGCTCTCCGGCTATGGCAACTGCTAGATGAGTCTTTCCGACGCCCGTATTGCCGAAAAAGGTCAACCAACCGTCCGGGTCGTCGGCAAAGTTCTTGGCCGCCTGGTAAGCCGCCTCCAGGCTCGCGCGCTGGCCCGCCGATGGGTTGTTGCCTCGTACGTCGAAGGTGTCGAAGGTCATTCGGTTCAGCATCTGACCGTCTATTCGTCCCAACCCGTGGACCTGTATGGACTCACGACTCCGGACCTCCATTATCTTGCTGGTCGTTCCCATGCCCTGAATGCGGCTGCGGATGTAGGGGTCCAGCTCATCCAGGCCGGCCGCGCTGGTGATCAGCGTCGGCAGCTCGGAGTTGAAGCGATGATTGACGATCTGGCGTAGCTTTTCCTCGGCCCAGGGAGTGCTGGTATGGCTGTCGAGCCCGTCCAGGACCAGCACGGGCGTGTTCTTGACCTGGTCAAACAGCTCGCTGTACGAGATATCGCTGGTAGGGCCGAAGGTCGACCTGAGGTGGTCCATCAGGTCCGGTACGTGAACGAAGAAGACGACGCTGTTGTTTTCGATGCATTGATTGGCCGCGGCCGCGGCGAGATGCGTCTTGCCGGCGCCGTGCGGGCCTATGAAAACCAGCCAGCCGGAGGGGGACTCCGCGAACCGCTTTGCGGCGTCGTAGGCCTCGTTGAACAGGAGCCGATTTTCGGGGTCTTCAGTCCTGCCGTCGGGGTCCAGGGACTCGAACGTGAACCGCGTCAGATTGCCAAGGTTGCTGTACCGCAACAGCCTGAGTGAGCGCTCCTCCCGGATCAGGGAGTCCTGGCACTCGCACGTGATTGCGCGTCCGAATTCGGAGTGGCCAACCGGAAGGTCCAGCGAAAACCAGCCCTTATCCCCGCAGATAGGACACTTTTCTCGGTCGGCCGTATCCTCCAGCGGTTCTGAAGGGGGCCTATCGAGGGATGAGTCCCTAGTAGTTTCGAGTCTTTTTAAGATATCTCCCAGGTTTTCCATCGTGTTTGCCTTCTTGGTCCCAGCGCTCCAGAATTCGTGAGATGTATCTCCAGCTGCGTCTGTTCTGGCTGACGGCCTCACGGAAGGCGTCTTCAATCCAGGCAACCGGGTAGAGGTCCTCGGCCTCGCGAAGCTCGTCGGCGATCATGGGACCGAGCATGCCTATGTTGGCTTCATACAGCGCGAAAATATTTGGGCGCTCGGTGGCGGCTTCCCAGGGCTCGCGCTCCTGGTCCTTATCCAGTTGAGCGGAGGTGGAGATATCGGCCAGGGCCTCCCTGTCGGCCTCCGTGTTCAGGGCGTAGGCCATGTGCTTTTGGCCGCCCTGCTCCACGGTCGCCGTTGTCAGCGTGCCTCTGCCGACCGCCCTGGACAGCGCTGCCTCGACGCGGCCCTGGTCCGGTCTGCCGTCGACGGAGAGGGCAGAGGCCAAGACGCGGTCCGCGAATACCTCTTGCTGTGTCACGAAGCGAGGAAAACCCTTCTTCTGCTGCAGGAGCCACACGAGTCGCAGGGTGCACTTGAGCTCGTCGAGGTCGTCGATCTCCTCGAGCAGTGGACCGAAAAGCGGAGCGGGCACGGGTATCGAACGTACCCGCCGTGGGAATCCCTGAAATCCCATGCTATGCGTACTCTACAGAGCGGGCGGTGGTCTCCAGGCTCTCGAAACGCACGACCTCGTTCCGGAAGTACAGGGGGACCGTGCCAACGGGGCCGTTGCGGTGCTTGGCGAATATGATCTCGGCGATATTTTGTGGATAGGGCGCTGTAGGGTTGCGCTTTTCCCACTCCTCCCGCGTTGTATAGACGTCTTCCCTGTAAATAAAGGCCACGATGTCCGCGTCCTGCTCGATGCTGCCGCTCTCACGCAGGTCGGAGAGCAGCGGCCTGTGCGTGGGCCTCTGCTCCACGGCGCGGCTCAGCTGAGAGCAGGCAAGTATGGGAATGTCCAGGTCGCGGGCGAGGCCCTTGATAGACCTGGAAATCTCACCCATCTCCTGGGCGCGATTGTCGACTCGGCCGTTTCCGCCGATAAGCTGAAGGTAGTCGATAATCAGCAGGTCCAGCCCTCGTTCGGCGTGAAGCCTGCGAGCCTTGGCCCGCATTTCCACGACCGACTGGAAGGGCGAATCGTCTATGTAGATTGCCAGGTCGGAAAGCATGCCGTTGGCATCGATGATTCGGCGCTCCTCGGCCTCGCTTAGCAGTCCGAGGCGGAGCCTGTAGCTGTCCACGTTGGCCTCGCTGGCCAATAGACGCATGGCGATCTGCTCCCGGCTCATCTCCAGGCTGAATATCCCCACCGAAGCTCCACGCTCAGCCGCGTTGCGCGCGATGTTGAAGGCCAACGTGCTCTTTCCGAGGCTCGGCCTCGCGGCGAGGACGATCAAGTCCGAGCGCTGGAGTCCGCCGCCCAGCAGCTTGTCAATGTCTGCGAATCCGGAAACGATGGGCGCCAGGTGGGAGGCGTCGGGCCCGTGTAGGGCGAGGCTCTCACGCATGTAGGTGTCGAGTACCTCGCGGATGTGCACGAAGTCCCCGGAGCCCCGGCCCGAGCGTATGCGGAATACAAGCTCTTCGGCCCTGTTCAATGCTTCGTCGGCGTCGGCCGTGCCCTCGTAGCCTATTCCCGCAATGCGGCCGCCGACCTCTATCAGCTGGCGCAGCGTCGATGTCCGCTGAACGATCTGGGCGTAATGCTCCACATGCACGGAGGTGGGGACCACCATGACGAGATGGCCGAGGTATGAAGGGCCACCCACGGCTTCGAGTCGCTCTTCCAGGCCAAGCTGGTTGGAAACGGAGACCTGGTCTATGGCGCTGCTTCGGTTAAACAGCGCCTCGCAGGCCTCGTAGCACCAGCGATTTTTCTCACTATAAAAGTCCTCGGTCTTCAGTATCGAGGCGACGCTGCCAAAGCAGTCTCCGTCTATCAGTATCGATCCAATGACGGACTCTTCAGAGGGTATATCGTGCGGAGGTAGGCGTTCTGCGTACACGTGCGGACCCCTTCGGTGAGTTAAGATCAGTCGGCGATATCTTCTACAAATCCCTCGCCGACAGGCGGGTAGGGTGCGGTAAGATAATGACTTGGCGCGCGTTCGATCCGCCCTGCGAGGTCAAGATGCGGGACGGATTTCATAACGGGTGGGGTCTTGCGATTACGACTCGGTCTCTTTCGATTCCCCCGCAGCCTCCTCTACGTCAGCCTCTTCGTCGGCATCGTCCTCGGTGCCGGCCACCGGCTCATCGGCAGACTCTTCGGACGACTCTTCCTCGGCGTCCTCCGCCTCCGCCTCAGCATCCTCGTCGGCATCTTCCTCCGTGGATTCCTCCTCAGCCCCCTCCGTATCAGCCTCTTCGTCGGCCTCTTCCTCGTCGGATTCCACCGCAGTCTCGTCGGTATCAGCGTCTTCGACGGAATCCTCTGACGCTACTTCCCCGGCTGCTTCATCGGATGGCTCTACCGTTACCTCTTCACCCCTGGCGACCGCGAGTGCAGCCTCGGGGTCTGCGCCGATGGGATAGACCAGAACGTCGATCGACACCTCGACCTCCTGATGAAGCCTCAAGGTCACTTCGAACAGGCCAAGCTCTCGGATGGGCTCAGGCAGTATTACGGTCCTGCGGTCGATTTCCCTTTCCGTGATCTTTGCCAGCTCATCGGCGACAACGGCGTTCGTTACCGACCCATAGAGGCGGTTGTTCACGCCTGAGCGCATCTCGATGTTTATCAGGGTGCCTTCGAGCGCTTCGGCCAGGGCCCTTACGTCGGTCAGGGTCCGGACTCGCTCTTCCTCGGACCGCTGTGCTATGCTCTTTATCTGCTGAAGCGCGTTGTGGGTCGCCGGGACCGCCAGGTTCTTGGGTATGAGATAGTTCCTGGCGAACCCGTTCTTTACTTCTTTGACATCGCCGCCTTGCGCGACGCCCGCCACATCCTCAAGAAAGACAACTTTCATCGGCTACCGACCTCGTTTTGGGGGAGTATTGACTCTTCGAATCCGAAGGGCCGTTTCGACTATCCGCCCTGGGCGGAACAGTAATTAGAACGAACGTGCGACTAAAATTATAACATAAGCCTTGGCCCGTGAGTAGCTTTCCAGGGTGTAAATAACGCTTTGTGAAACCCCTCAACACCGCTCCCTTAAGGGGTAGCTTTTCCGTCGAGACGCACCAGGAATCTGATGTTTTGTCGCCGGAACATTACTCGGAATTTCGAATGCAATCACGGGGCAGGCGTTCCTGATTTAGAGGCAATTTGCCTGGTCTCAGATACGCGGCCAAACCGGATAGCGGACTAGAAGAATCTGCTGAAGACCTCGTTTCCCAGCATGCGCCCCCTGTGGGTCAGGCGCAGAGAATCTACGCCGGCCGTCAGGAGACCCAGCGATTCGAGCTCGGCGATTGTGTCGGCATAGGCATCCACCGGCGGCTTGCCGAATCGCTGCGTGAAATCGGTCACGCCGATGCCGTCGTCCAGCCGAAGGCCCATCATCATCGTCTCGGCCATCTCCAGCTCCCGGTCAATGGTTTCGACCGCCTCGATCGTCGGCGTGCTTCGTATTCTGGCCAGCAGGTCTCCGTCTTCTACTGCAGCGTGTCGCTTCGCCGCAGGGCCGCTTAGCAGATCGATGTATCGCCGAGGGGACTTCAGGCAGCTGAAGCGGTACGGCGGCAGATATGAGTGTGCCCCCGGCCCGACGCCAAGATACGGCTGGTTCCGCCAGTATGCGAGGTTATGAAGGCTCTCGAGGCCGTTCTTCGACCAGTTCGATATCTCGTAATGCCGGTAGCCCTGTTCGCGCATGGTGTCCTGGGCCGCGAGGTACATGTCGGCTGCGAGGTCCGCATCGGGCTCCGGAGTCTGGCCCAGCGCTACGGCTTGCTCCATGGGCGTGCCGCCCTCCAGCGTCAGGCAGTACATGGAGATGTGTGGCGGACTCAGCTCAACTGCGGTTTCAAGCGTCGCCTGCCAGGTGCCCATGTCCTGGTAAGGCAGGCCGTACATGAGGTCGATGCTAACGTTGGAAAAGCCCGCTTCGAGTGCCGCATGATAGGCCGTCATGGCTTCACTGGCCGTATGGCGGCGCCCCAGGACTTTCAGCAGCTCGTCATCGAAGCTTTGCACGCCGATGCTCAATCTGTTCAGGCCGGACTCAAGATAGCTCCGCAGCCTGTCCGGGGTCACGTCGCCGGGGTTGGCCTCCAGAGTTATCTCGGCCTCGGGCTGCACGTCAAAGCTGTCGCGTACGCAGTCCATGAGGCCGCCGAGGTCATCGGTGGGCAGATAAGAGGGCGTGCCCCCTCCGAAGAATATCGAAGTGACCGTGGGCCGGGCCAGGAGCTTGCCCCATTGGTGCAGCTCGGCCTTCAAGGCTGCCACGTAACCGGGTATGAGGCCATCGATGCCGCTGTACGTGTTGAAGTCACAGTAGGGGCACTTGGTCTCGCAGAAGGGTACGTGGATGTAAAGTGCGATGCTGTCCGGCATGGGCATGAATATAGCCGTCAGACGTTAAAGAGGACGTGCATGATATCGCCGTCCTTGACTACGTAAGTTTTGCCCTCTTGCCGCAGGACGCCCTGCTTTCTGGCCTCCGCGATAGAACGGCAACGCTCCAGGTCCTCGAAGGCGACGACCTCTCCCCGAATGAAGCCGCGCTCGAGGTCCGTGTGAATGGTGCCGGCGGCGGAAACGGCGGGCGTGCCTCGGGTAATCGGCCAGGCCCTGACCTCGTCTTCACCGACCGTCAGGAACGTGACTAGATCGAGGACTTCGTACGACAGCCGGATCATGCGGCTCAGCCCCGACTCGCCGGCCTCCAGCGATCGCCTGAACTCGGCCTCGTCGTCCGGCGCCATCTGAGCGAGCTCCATCTCCAGCTTGCCGCATAATGCCGCGACGCGCATCCGTGGCCCTGGGAAACGATCGGAAAGCCGCTTCTCCACGGATTCCAGGTCTGCGAGGGCATCCTCGCCGAGGTTAGCGGCGACGATGATCGGCTTGGCCGTAAGAAGCTGAAAGCCGACGAGGGTCTTGAGCTCGTCGGGGCCTAACGCCTGGTCCCTGATGTGTATGCCCTCTTCCAGCTCCGACTTTACCCTCTGGACCAGGCCCTGCTCCCTGGTCAGCGAGTCGCGCTCCGCCGTCTTGGCGCTCTTGAATCCATCTTGAATGCGGACAAGCCGACGGTCCAGTATCTCCAGGTCGGCAAAGGCCAGCTCGTAGAGCATCGTCTCCACGTCGCGGTCCGGGTCGATGCTGTCTGAGACGTGGGGGACGGCCGGGTCCTCAAATGCCCTGGCGACGATAAGCAGGGCGTCGGCCCTCTGGAGGTAGTTGAGGTATTCGCCGGAAATGCCCATGGACTCGCCAAATCCCTCGGGCGCCGCAGGCAGGTCGACGTAGGTTACCTCGGCGTGCACGGTGCGTCTGGGTTTGTAGATACCTTCCAGCACAATCAGACGCTCGTCGGGCACCTTAGCGACACCGAGATTAGGCTTGTTTGCGTAAGACGCTACCTCCGCCGCGCCCCTGGTCACCGCGTTGAATATGGTTGTTTTGCCACTATTTGGGAGTCCTATTATGGTTATGTCCATGCTATAAATCGACGCTCGGCCCTCCGAATGTTTTAAGCTATTGTGTATTTCAAAAATAAATATACCGCATGCCGACGGACCAAAATGCTATCGGGTTGACGCATCGTCATCGTCAATAACGCGATAGTCGCCGTCGATTACCTTGCCCTGCGGCTTATAAGGGGCTTTCCGAGGGCCTGACCTCCCCAGATGCTCGGACAGCACCTCTCTCGGCACGATGGTCACGAACAGGCCTACGGCTATTATCAGGGCAAGAATGTCGTCAAGCAGGCCTGAGATTGGTATTATGTCCGGGACGATGTCGAAGGGCACAATAAGGTAGATGATGGCCGCCGGCACTATTAGCTTTGCCCGAAGCGGAACGCGTTTGTCCCTCATGAGCCTGTATACAAGGCGGAATACGCCAGAGCGCCAGATGAGCAGCAGAATCGACGGCCGAAGCAACTAACGAGTCTCCGAAATCTATTTAAGCTCATTATAGCAATTGGGCTTTGACTGGGGTACCAACAAGAAGTGATTTATCTGCTTTATGGGGAAGACGACCTCTCCCGCGATGAGATGGCCAACGCCATTAAGGACAAGGTGGCGCAGAGCGGCCTTGGAGACGTTAACATTGTGCAGCTTGACGGCTCCGAGGTCTCTTTCGCCGAGCTTACCGCGACGTGCAGCACTGTGCCTTTCCTGGCCGAGACACGCGTCGTCGCGGTAAAGGGCCTGTTGGACAAGTTTGAGCCGGGGGACTTTCGAAGGCGAAGGAGCGAGCCGCGCGACAGGTCTTTGGGGGACTGGTCCGGGCTGGCGGAGTTCCTGCCCGACATGCCGCCCTCAACAGACCTGGTCTTCATGGACGGGCGTCTGTCCGCCGGGAACCCCCTCCTGACGGCAGTGCGACCTCTGGCGGAGGTGCATACGTTTCCGCTTCCGTCGGGAAGAGAGTTGCAGAGGTGGATACAGGAACGCGCGCGAAAGCACGGCATCGAGATCGAGCCCAGGGCCATAGCAACCCTCGCCGATACGATTGGCCGCAACGTCAGGGTCATCGACTCGGAGCTTCAGAAGCTGGCGCTGTATGCAGAGGGCCGCTCGATAAGCCATGAAGACGTATCAGAGCTGGTGTCGTACGCCAGGGAGGCAAACGTATTCGCGGCGGTGGACGCTGTGATCGAGGCCCGGCCCGGCGACGCCATCAGGATGATGCAGAAGATTCTGGATGACGGCCGCCCCGCTTCGTACCTCATCACCATGGTGGCGAGGCAGGTGCGATTTCTTATCCTCGCCAAGGACCTCAAGGCCGGCGGGTTGAGTCAGGCGGACATAGGCCGGAGGCTGTCCATCTCCGGTTACCCCTTAACGAAGACGCTGGAGCAGGAGCGCAGGTTCACCCACGAGCGGCTTGTGGGAATTCACAAAAGGCTTCTCGACGCCGACATCAGCATAAAGACGGGCAAGTCGGACGAACAGTCGGCGCTTGAGATGCTGATCGCGGACGTGGCCCTGCCAGGCAGGGCGTAGGCATCGACGGCCTCTCCACGGGACCGCTGAGCAGGTGTTTTAGGGGTCGCAGACCCGCTTGAGGACGGCGAGCATGGGGCCTCGCAGCTCCGAGAACAGCACCTGTCTCGTGCCGATAACGACGAAGCCCTCCCGGTGTCCCTCTTCCGAGTCGACGATTACCCGCTCGCCAGCCTCGAGGTCGAACTCCCCCGAGTCGAAGTAATGAACATTGTCCGAAAGCTTGAATCGCACGCCTACTAAGCTGGGCATTTTATGTTCCTATTTCCTGGCTGACCGGCTTCGTCGGAATCGACGGCACGGCCAGCACTAGCTGTTCCAGTGCCAAACGAGGGTTGACGTTGCGTTCCAGCAGGTCGATGGTCTCTTCCGTCCTCTGGATTACTTCGGCAATCTGCGCCGAGCTCATGACCTCCGCGGTCCGTCGCAGCGTATCGGTTCTGGACAGGTTGGTCACGAAATCTGAGACGCCCTCCCTTACGATGAGGGCGTCGCGCCACCACTGTAGCCAGAGCCGAAGCTGTTGAACGACGGACTCGCGGTCCCTTGCGAACTGCCCTGCAAGAGCGTTGGCGTAATCGAATCGGTCCGCAAGGGTGGCCTGCGAAATCGCAACTACCTGGTCCAACTGCTTTGAGCGAGATTCCAGCAGCTCGGGGGACTCCATCACTCGAATGGCCCAGCCGAGCTTGCCGCCGGAAAGCTGAGCGACTTCGTTCACGAGCTCCTGGTCGGCTTCGAAGCGCCTGGAGAGCTCGTCGGCGATCTTCGACGCGGGCAAGGGCCGTAGCTCGAGCATCCGGCAACGTGAGGCGATTGTGGCGAGGACCGATTCCAAGTCTGTGACAAGCAGGACGAATATTACCTGATCCGGCGGCTCTTCCAGTACCTTCAGGAGGCTGTTGCTCGCCTCCTCGGTCATGAGCTCCACGCCGTCGATGATGAAGACACGGCTCCGACCCTCATATGGCCTGAGGCCGGCATCTCTTTTCGCCTCGCGAATCTGCTGTATGCCGATGGCGGTGCTCGTTCGGCCGCTACCATCGCCAACCTGCTCCAGGCCAATGACCTGAACGTCGGCGTGGAGCTCGTTGGTGATTCGTCGGCACTGGCCGCACTGGCCGCATGGAGGGCTATTCTCGGTGCAGTTGACCATTCGCGCGACGTCCAGGGCAAGCGTCATCTTGCCAACGCTCCGAGGACCTACGATGAGGTAGGCGTGGGCGACGGAATCGGCCGCCATAGCCTGCGCCAGGGCAGCGACGACCTTATCGTGCCCAATCGTCACCCAGCCCTTGGAGATTTCGTTTACGTTGACCATAAGCGCCAATCCAGGTCGTAGACCAGAGCCGGCACCGCCGCGAATACCCCCGGTGCACGGCTTCACAGCCTTTCGGACGCCTGCTGAGGATGGGCTCACGGCTGCTGTGGTAATTGTCCCGTTACGATGCCCATGAAGCTAAATGCCCGCGGCCCCGGCATGCCAATGGTAACAGAAAGCATTCGATCGCAGCGCCAAACTGACCGCTTGACGAATATACCGTCCCGACGCAAAAAGGGGCGGATCCAAGACCCGCCCCTAACCGCTGCGTTTTAATATCGAAAACGTCTATCCCGGAACCAGCCCTTCTCCGGTAAACAACTCCTCCGCCTCCATCAGAGTAATGTCAGGCTCAGGCAAGACGATGTCGGATTCCACGAGCTCATCCACGGGCACCTCCTTGCCGTTATCCCTTACCAGGTCCAGCATGCTCTTTAGCAGACGCCCAAACTCGCTCTCGTTTTCCTGCTCGACGACCTCCACGAGCTTGTTGTCGATCTCGTTAAGCTGGTCCAGGTAGGCGCCGGACAGCTCGTATTGACCTTCGGTGAGAATTCGAACGATCATGACTGCTGCTGTCCTCCGGGTAGTGACTTACGTTCGCCCGACGGCAGGCTGCCACGCAGCGCCGCGAGCTCGTTCTCGACATTTTGAGACGCGGATAGCTGCTCAAGCTCCTGGGCGATGGGGTCCCCGCGGCCGGAGTAGTCTTCCAGAACGCCCGCCTCAACAAGCTCGTCAATGGCCCCGGCCTTTGCCCGCATGGTCTCGGTCTTGGTTTCAGCACGTTCGACCGCCAGGGAGATGTCCCCCATCTCCTCGGATAGGCCGGAAAGGGCGGAGCCGATTCGCACCTGCGCCTGCGCGGCGTTATACTGCGCCTTGATAACTTCCTTGCGAGTGCGGAATGACTCAACCTTGGCCTGTAGCCGCTGCTCGGCGTGGGTCAGCTTCTCCTGCTCCAGCTCCATGCCCGCGATCTGCCCGTCCAGGCCCTCCAGCTCGATGAGCGAGGTCTGCTTTCGCTGCAGGGTGAGGCGCGCCAGGTCCTCCCTGCCGACCTCCATCGCCTGACGGGCCTGCGCGTCCAGCTTGACGACGTTCTCCTTGACCTTCGTCGCCTGCAGTACGAGCCGCCTTTTTGCCGTTACCATCTCCACGACGCCCTTCTTGACGTCCCGAAGCATCTCCATCTGCTTTGTGTATGCGTAGTCCAGGGTCTCGCGTGGGTCCTCGGCGTTGTCCAGGACCCTGTTCATCTTGGCTTTAACGACCGTTGACATTCTTGATAAGACGCCCATTTCTCAACCTCCCGAACGGTTAAACCGGTCTGCCGGATACATCTTTGTTTTTAATAATCGCTCTGGCGACTGCCGGATCCCTTGAAGAACTTCACCAGGCCATAGACGAGAAATATGATGCCTAGAATCCCCATTCCCCAGCCGACGATGTTCAATATGAGGGTTACCAGCCATACAATTGCATTGGACGCAACGATGATTCCGAAGACCAGCAACACGATACCAGCGAGGATCATGGAACCGTTTCCGAGTCTGCTCATGAAGACTCCTAACCTGCTATGAAGATGCGACTCGATCAGCATTAACATAATGCCCCTGCTTGTGGGTGTCAAGGGCAGTCCGACATCGCAAGACCGGCGTTGGGGTGGCGTTGGCCGCCGTCGTTGAACTACTGGTAAGCCGCGTCGTGCTCGAACGGGAAGAGTGGCACTCGACGCCGCCCATATTCGAATTACGACAGGTCCGATGTCGTCACGCCCGGCGTATTGACCAGGATAATCTTGGACGCGATCGGCTCGTAAGCAGGCCCCGGCGACAAG
>JADFKI010000200.1 GCA_022565015.1 Chloroflexota bacterium | reverse complement strand
TATTACGTATCGCTTTTTACGCCACTAGGCTCTAGTGTTAATGCCGGGTCTCCCCATCTGAAACAGGATTCGGACCATCAATGCGCGCTCAGATTCCAAAGGTGTCTTCAATTGCGCGCAGCACCTTGTCGGCGGTGGGTATGGTCGCCTCTTCCAGGTTCCTGGCGTAGGGGGCGGGCACCTCCACACCTCCGACGCGTGCGACGGGGCCATCGAGGTCGTCGAACGCTTCCTCCTGGATCGTACTGGCGACCTCGGCGGCAAACCCGCCCGTTCTCCACGTCTCTTCTACGACGACCACGCGGTTCGTCTTTCGCACCGACCTCAAAACTGTGTCCATGTCCAGTGGCCGAAGCGTGCGCAAGTCTATGACCTCGGCCTGCCTTCCGCTCTTTGCCTCCAGCTTCTCGGCCGCTTCGAGGGCCACGTGGGTCATTCTGGAATACGCCACGATGGTAACGTCGTCGCCCATCCTCTTGAGGGAGGCCCTTCCAAAGGGTATGTCGTACCACTCGTCGGGCACCTCTCCCTTCACACCGTAGAGAAGGGAGTGCTCGACGAATAGGATCGGGTTATCGTCCTTTGTCGCCGTGCGGAAGAGGCCGAGCGCGTCGTAGGGCGTGGCAGGCACGACAACCTTCAGGCCGGGCACGGAGGCGTACCAGTTTTCGAAGCTCTGTGAATGCGTGGCGGCGAGCTGAGCGCCGCCTCCGGTGACCGTCCTGATAATCAACGGCACCTTGATCTGTCCGTTGGACATATACCTGAGCTTCGCGGCGTGGTTCACTATCTGGTCCATGGCCATGAGGCTGAAGTTTATGGTCATCAGCTCCACGACGGGCCTCAGGCCCGCCATGGCCGCTCCAATACCCGACCCCACAATTATGGACTCGGAGATTGGCGTGTCCTTGATTCGTTCGGGGCCGTAGTCCTCCAGAAGGCCGCGAGTGACGGCGTAGGCACCGCCATAGGCGCCAACGTCTTCGCCCATTATGAAGGCCTTCTCCTCGCCGTCCAGATACTCGCGCAGTCCGCGAGCAACGGCCTCTCTCAGCGTCATCTCCGGCATATAGGTCTCCGGTCCTCAGGCGTAGACATCATCATGCAGCGAGCTCGGCGCGGGCACCGGGCTGTCTTCGGCGAACTGGACGGCCTCCGCGATTTCTGCTTCGACCTTGCTCTCCATGTCTTGCATTTCCTCATCGGTCAATAGACCGGCCTGGCTCGAAAGGCTCTTTAGCTGTTCGATTGGGTCCTTCGACCTCCACTCTTCGACCTCTGAAGACTCCCTGTACTGTGAGGGGTCGGAGGCGGAGTGTCCCCTGTATCGGTACGTGAGCGCCTCTAGAAAGACTGGCCCGCTGCCTGAGCGCACGCGTCGCAGCGCTTCCGTCGTGGCCTCGTGGACCGCCAGGACGTCCATGCCGTCGATCTGCGCGGCCGGGATCTTGTATGTCTCGGCTGCCAGATAGATGTCCTTGCCGCCGGCGTGGGTCTGTTCCACGTGGGTGCCCATGCCGTACATGTTGTTCTCCAGGAAGAAGAGGACAGGCAGCTTCCACAGGGACGCGAGATTCAGCGACTCGTGGAACTCGCCCTGGTTGACTGCGCCGTCCCCGAAGAAGCACATGACCACACGGTCGTCGCGCCGCATCTGACACGCAAGGGCAAGACCGACCGCTATGGGCATCTGGCCGGCAACTATGGCGTAGCCGCCCATGAAGTTATGCTCAAGGTCAAAGAGGTGCATCGACCCGCCCCTGCCGCCGCTGGTGCCCGTGGCCTTTCCGAAGATTTCCGCCATCGCCTTTTTGGGATCGAGCCCCTTCGCCAGGGCGTGTCCGTGGTCTCGGTGGTGGCTTATGACGTAGTCTTCGGGACTCAGCGCCGAGATAGCGCCGACGGCAACGGCTTCCTGACCGATGTACAGGTGTATGAAGCCTTTGATCTTTCCCTGCATGTAATACCGGCCGCTTGCTTCCTCGAAGCGACGGATGAGCAGCATCTGCTTGTAGAAGTCGGCGACCTGCCGTTTATCGAGTTTGGGAGGGGCGCTCATCGGGTTCCTCGTGATCGCGACCTGATGCCTATTTAACGTGGCGCCATCGGCCTCATCGGCCTATTTCGGCACCTGTCGGGCAGACCGACATCAGGATGATTCAAACAGGATAGATCAAGCGTAAATGGTCGGCTTCATAAATACAATTGGAAGTAGGGTTGCTGTCGGGCGGGATTGACATACACGTTGCCACCCAATGCACCAGCCGAATCAGGCTAACTCGAACATGTTCGCCGTCGGTCGCTTCCATGTGGGGTACGATTCATGGCAATATAGGCCGGCTGAGGCCAACGCCCCAGGCTATCCCGACTCCGGCGACCGTGCATCCGTCGGGGCATCTAAAGCGATGTCCGCTAATGCGCGACCAGGCAAGATCACTGCATCCTGCTGAGTATCTTGTCGGACTGCTCTTTGCTGAGACCCAGCTCGCGGAATGCCAGGGGGCCGCCCTCCTGGAGGACGGGTTCCAGGTCTCCCAACGTGGGTGGATCCTCGTCCTCGAAGAAAAGCCCGGTGTAGATGGTCTCATCGTCCCAGACCATCGCCTTTTCGCACGCGCTCTTCCAGTCGGATGGGTCATGTCCCTCGTCTGCCAGCCTCTTTATGCGGCTCCTGTAAAAGGGCGTATCGTTATCGTGATTGAACGTCACGCATGGGCTGAAGATGTCGACTAAAGAAAAACCCCGGTGCTGTACGGCCTTTTTCATGAGCTCCGCCAGCCCCTTGGGGTCGCCGCTGAAGCCACGCGCAACAAAGGTGGCACCCGCCATGATCGCCATGGTGAGGGGGTTGAGGGGACGCTCGACGTTGCCGAACGGCGTGCTCTTGGTCCGCATATCCATGCAGCTCGTCGGAGAGGCCTGGCCGGTCGTCAGGCCGTAGATCTGGTTGTTCATGACCAGGTATGTCAGGTCAACGTTGCGGCGCGCCGTGTGTATGAAGTGGTTGCCGCCGATGCCGTAGCCGTCTCCGTCGCCGCCGGTAACGATGACGGTCAGCTCGTGATTGGCCATCTTCAAGCCAGTCGCGACGGCCAGAGAGCGCCCGTGCAACGTGTGCATACCATAGGAGTTGAAGTACCCTGGGAAGTTGGACGAGCAGCCGATGCCGCTAACGGTAACGATCTCGTGGGGCGGTATGTTGAGCTCGGCACAGGCCCTCTGGAGGGCGTTCAGCACTCCAAAGTCGCCGCATCCGGGGCACCAGTCCGGTTCTACAAGCCCCTTGAAGTCCTTTGCCGTGAGCTCTACCGGAAGGTCTCCGGCCACGCCCCTGGTGGTTGTAGCTGCGCACATATCTTGACCCCTTTATACCATGATTTCGTGATCGGGTACGTACACGTCCGCCTCACCGGCGATCAGCTCCATCACTCCGTTTACGATGTGATGGGGCATGAACGGCTCCCCGTCGTATTTACGTATATGCCCGTCGACGGACAGTCCCGTCTCGCTTCTCAGGTAACGATAGAACTGTCCTGTGAAATTGTTTTCTACGATTATGGCCTTCTTGGCTGCGGATATGATATTCATCAGCTCCTCACCGTGGAGAGGAACGATCCACTTCACCTGCAAGTGATTGACCGAGACGCCCTGTTCGCGTAGCTGCTCCGCGGCCTCCTTGATTACTCCGTAGCTAGAACCCCAACCGACAAGCGTGACGTCTGCGTCCGCGGGGCCATCCAGCTTGGGCGGCGGGACGACCTCAAGCATGTCGCTCAGCTTCCGCGCCCTCTTTTCAACCATTTTACGACGCTTGGGGGGATTGGTAAACTCGTCGCTGATCAGCAATGAATTTTCGTCATGCTCGTCCGTGGCGACGATGTGGATGTATCCCTCCAGCCCGGGAAGCGCCCTGGGCGATATCCCACTTTCGGTTACCTTGTACCGCATGTACCCGTCCGTGCCGGAATGCTCGGTGATCAGCTCGCCGCGGTCTATCTTTGGATGCAAGTTGATATCATCGGGAGCGACGCTGAAGGTGCCTTCAGAGATGAGCAGGTCGGTGAGCACGATGCCGGGGCACTGGTACTTGTCGACGAGGTTGAAGAGCTCGATAACCGTGTTAAATGCGTCGAGCGCGTCGGTTGGGGCGACGATAATGCGTTCGTAGTCCCCCTGGCTCCCGCCCAGGATCTGCCAGAGGTCACCCTGCTCGGTCTTCGTCGGTACGCCTGTAGACGGCCCAGCGCGTTGAACGTCGATGAACACGGCGGGCATCTCCATCATGCTGGCCATGCCTATGGCCTCTTCCATTAAGGCGAAGCCGCCGCCGGAGGTCGCGCACATAGCGCGACAGCCCGCATGGGCCGCACCTACAACCATGTTGGCGACGCCAAGCTCGTCCTCCACCTGACGCACCATGATGCCCAGGTCTCTGGCGTTGTTCGCCATCCAGTGGAGAACTCCGGTGGACGGGCTCATGGGATAGGCGGCGTAGAACTTGACTCCCGCCGCGGCGCCGCCCATGGCGAGCGCATCGTTGCCTGTCCAGACCGCGAGGGGCTTGGGCCCTTCGGGCGCCGAAACGTCACGGGCCGCGAAGTTTGCCAGGGCGTGCTCGTAGCCCGCGCGGGCCACCCCCACGTTTTCGTCGACGACATCCTGGCCTCTTCGCAGAAACTGCCTCGTTATACTGTCCTGCAGGACGGAAAAGTCCAGCCCCAGCAGGTTCATGATAACGCCGAGCGCGACAGTGTTTTGATAAAGTTTGTTGCGGCTGTTGTTGGTGAGCTCGGCGATGGGCATTGGACAGAGTTGAGCACCGTCCCTCGCTTGGCCGGGCTCAATTGAGTCGCTGTTGTATATGACCTGCGTGCCGGGGCCCATGAGCTCCAGGTGGCGGTCCATGGTGTCCTGGTTCAGGCAAACAAGAATATCCAGCGAGTCCCCATGAGTGTAGATTTCCTTGTCGCTTATCCTCAGGGTGAGCAGAATGTGTCCGCCCCTGACTATGGACTGAAAGGCGTTATAGGCATATATGTGAAGACCTCGGCGCACGCACACCTGGGCCAACATGGTTCCTGGGGTGGCAATGCCCTGTCCGGCGGCGCCCCCAATGGCCAACGCGATATCAAACTTTCCCCCGCTCATACATTAACTCCTTAGCTCGGCCCTTCCCCACACCCGCACATACGTCACTGGCGGCATCCTACTATTATAGTTCGCCTGGACTCGCCGCATCAAGATTTTTTTGGTGTGCAGTCTTCCGATAGGCTCCCAGCCTACCTCAGACGTGAATCGCCCGACCATCGACGGCAAGTGCCGCCTCTTTAACGGCTTCGGATATGCTGGGATGAGGGTGCACGAGCCAACCGAGCTCCGTCGTCGTGCCCTCCAACAGCCTGGAGAGGCCAACCTCACCCAGAAGCTCGGTCACCTCGGGGCCGATCATATGCGCCCCAAGGACCTCTCCGACGTCCTCATCCACAACCAGCTTGACCATGCCCTCCGTGTCGCCCATGGCAAGTGCCTTTCCGCTGGCCATGAATGGAAACATGCCTATCTTGACCGAATGGCCCCGCTCCTTTGCCTGCTCCTCCGTGAGGCCGAAGCTGGCTACCTGCGGCCTGCAGTATATTGCGCGGGGCATGAGCTCGTAGTTCAGCGGGGGTGGATTCAGGCCGGCGATACCTTCCACGGCCGCAACACCCTGCGCCGTCGCGACGTGAGCAAGCGGCAACTTGCCGGTCACGTCCCCAATGGCGTAGATGCCGGGTACGTTTGTCCGCATGCTATCGTCGATCTGAACGTAGCCGCCTTCGATTTCTATTCCGACCTCATCGAAACCGAAACCCTCGATGTTTCCCTGAATACCCACGGCCACGAGCACCTTGTCGCATTCTATGTTGGTGTGGCCATCTTCATCCGCCACCATGACTGAGGCCCCGTCGCCCTCCAGTATTACGTTTCTAACCTCCGATTCGGTCTTGAAGTTTATGCCCCGGCTGCTGAACGCCCTTTCCAGCTGCTGGCTTATGTCCTCGTCTTCCAACGGAATGAGCCGCGGAAGAAACTCCACGATGGTAACCTCCGCGCCATAGGAGTGGTAGATGTCCGCGAACTCGACTCCAATGGCCCCGCCTCCGACAATTACGATTCTCTTCGGGACCTCGCGCAGCTCCATCGCGTCTCTGCTGGTGATGATCGTGGTGTTGTTCACGGGCAGATTTGGCAGCTCTCGGGGTCTCGCCCCCGTGGCTATGATGATGTTGTCGGCCGAGATCGGTGGTTCTCCGTCTACCAATATGGTGTTCTCGTCCCTAAAAACGCCCTCTCCGGTGATGTGCTCCACGCCGTTTTTCTTCAAGAGGAACCCGACCCCTCCGGTCAGGCGTCTCACGATCTGGCGGCTGCGATCGATCGCCTTGCCGAAGTCGTGTCGCAGGTTGTCGAAGCTTATGCCGAATTCGTCCGCCCGCTTGCAGAGCTCCAGTACTTCGGCGTTTCGAAGCAGGGCCTTACTCGGAATGCAGCCCCAGTTCAAGCAAACACCTCCAAGGGCTTCCCGCTCTACAATCGCAGTCTTCAGACCTAGCTGTGCGGCTCTGATGGCAGCCACGTAGCCACCCGGGCCGGCGCCGAGTACAAGCAGATCGTAATCAGACAATCATCACCTCGTGTGAAAGGCCCTGCTCGACGATAAGGGTCATCAATCGTCTAAGGACAGTCGTGGAATCGGATCTCCATTGGTCTACGTTGGGAGCGGCGCGACCAGCGCCTTAAAGGCATAATGATCTGTACAAAAATAATACCTCTGCTATTTTACACGATTGGCGCGTTAAGGATAAAGCGCCCTGGAGACCTTATCAGGGCCAATGAACCCAATATCGGCCATTTTGTGCTGAGAAAATTGCCCGTCTGAAAGAAATTGACCTTACTTTCGTTCAGCTATGGCCTTTCCTTCAGGCAGACCATCTGCAGCAGCTAGTCGCATATTCTGGAATTTCGTTTGGACGAAGTGAGAAATGGCCTCCTCCCGATTCTTAGGATGATGTAGGTTGGCCACGGGATTTCCTGTGAAAGCGGACGACGCGACTTAGGAGGATATCGCGTGTCGAGTGGCCCCTAACGGCAGATGATTTCTCGCCTAAAACCAGGGCCTCTGCGAGGCGCGGGAGCAACCTTCTCACCGGCGGCTTTAGGGCGTGGCCACCGCTTGACACCACCAACTGCCGCGACTAACATAATTGAAGGAGCCGAGGTAGCTCAGTCGGTAGAGCACAGCACTGAAAATGCTGGTGTCGTC
>JADFKI010000199.1 GCA_022565015.1 Chloroflexota bacterium | reverse complement strand
AGAATGTTTTATCGCACTGGTGGTCTGCCCATAGCGATGTCTCAGATTTAGGAACTTTTCTGGCTGGTGAGATGCCATCGGACAGTGAAGTTATGGGGCAGCGTGGTTTACGATTTACCAGTGTAGGTCTTACTGCGAACCGCCCTAACTGGGCGGAATTAACGATCTATCCTGATAATGCAGCATTTGATCGACGTTATTACTTTGACCTACTATATAGAAATGAAAAATCATCAATAGCCGAAAGAGTTGCTCAATCTGCAAATAATATAATTACATCTACGATCCAGAGGCTGGAAAGCAGCTGATATCGAGATCATGACTGAAGAAGTGAAAGATAGAGTGGTTGAACCGGGCACCAACGCCGTGTCGCCACTCGAGTTGCGTGCGGAATTGAAAGAATTAGCACTTGGGATAGCAACATCGTCTGTAACCGACGTTGCTGATGGCGACGACCGCAGTTTATTACGCAAGTTAAATATCAACAACCCGATACTCCGCACTACATTAATAGCTACGGACGTAGAGACCATGCTATCCAAGTCCAGAGTTCCTGACAGGCTAGCAGCGCCTGATATCAAGTGGCTGGTTGGCCACCATCACCTTCTGACTGTCCAAGTGCGCAAGCTACTAAGTGGATTTCTTGGAATTGTTGTTTCCAAAGCTTTGCGATCTAATCTTCCGGTTTCTAAAATAGTTGTCGACGCAGAGGAAGATCCAGAAGAAAAAACAGGTCAAGTAGTTCTTAGGGTCTATGTCCAGGCTTCGCCTGTACAGGCGCTGGCCTTCTGGGATAGTTTAGACATAGAAATGAATAACTGGTTAGACAGACTTGATTCGGCCGATCGCAGCTCTGTATTTGACGACGTTGGACTGAGATTTTATTGGCTGTAGAGAGGTTGTAAACTGACAAGTATCGCAGTTTTTGATCCAAGGGACTTTTTTCATCTAGGCCAGGATCTAATAAGGAACCCCACTGGGGAGGCGGAATATCGAACCTCTATTGGGCGAGCCTCCTATTCCTCCTTTCTAATAGCCCGTGACGAATTATTCGGCATCGATCGCGCCAATTTGACCAGCAGAATATATAGATTGCTGAGCGTTCCTCGTGGGAATTCGCATGAAGTTGTTATTAAGGCGGTAGCCAAACATCCCAATCTTCGGCAAGGGAGAGCAAAAAGATTATCAGACCAGCTTCGTCAGCTGAAGGATAATCGCATCCAGTCCGACTATGTAAGAAATCCCCTGAATACAGGAACAACGTCAATATTCGCAAGTCATGGGGTGGATAGTTGGGCAGGACTTGCCCACGCATCAATGACATTGGCCAGCAATCTTATTCCAGACCTAACAAATATGCCTGCCTTCCCATAAGAATTGACAGCGACCCACTATACCCCGCCGCGCGAAAAGAAGTCTTGGAGGATCTGGGCGTCGTTGGGGAATGGGAGGTCCGGCAGGTTGTCTAGATCGACCCACGCGGCGTCATCGGCGTCGTGGCCCGCTCGCAGCTCGCCGCCGGAGACTTTGCCCGAAAAAACGGCCAGCACGACGGGATTCCCGGCCAGGGAGTACATGCCGACGAAGCCGTCCAGCTCGACGTCCAGCCCCGTCTCCTCCTTGACCTCGCGCCGCGCCGCGTCCTCGACGACCTCGCCGCGGTCGACGTAGCCCGAGGGGAAGGCCCACTCGCCCATTGCCGGCTCGACGCCCCGCTTGACCAGCAGCAGCTTGCCGTCCTGGTGGACCAGCACGACCGCCGCGACCTTTGGGTCGAGGTACACGACGTAGCCGCATGCCGGACAGTGGGGCCTGGTCCTGCCCTCGATCTGCGTCTCCGACAGCCCTTCGCCGCACCGCTGGCAGTAGTTTATGTCCCCCGGCACTCGCTCACCATCTTCAATACATGTCGTTCATGCTAACCCCGCAAGGCGATGGATGTCCAGGCGAACCGCGCCGCGACAAATTGACTGTAGGGCCGTCCCATAATAAAATGGCGGCGCTCGGCGACTGGCCGATCTGGCCGTCGAAGACCTTCCGAATACACGACCGTCTTGACCATAAATCCGCGCCGGGGAAAAAGGAGAATACGTTGGCTGAAATTCGAACCAATCGAGCGAAACGAAAGCTGCAGCAGGGCGAGGTCGTGACCGCCATCTCCGGGCCTCACACCTCGGACATCATCGACTTCCTGGGCCAGTTCGGCTTCGACGCCATGTGGATCGAGGCGGAGCACGGCCCCGTGGACTACGCCGACATCCCCGACATGACCAGGGCCTGCGACCTCTGGGGCATGACCTCCATAGTTCGCGTGAACCAGAACGTGCCGGGCATCATCTACAGGACGCTGGACGTCGGGGCGCAGGGCATCGTCGTGCCTCACGTGAACACCGCGGCGGAGGCGAAGGAGGTCGTGGAGGCGGCCAAGTTCGCGCCCATCGGCCTGCGGGGGAACTTCACCAGCCGGCAGGGATTCGGCGTGCCGGACTATGCCCACAAGGCCAACGACGAGGTGCTCACGATCATCCTCATCGAGGACATAATCTCCGTGAATAACCTCTCCGAGATACTCCAGGTGGACGACATAGACGTCTTCTTCATCGCGCCGGGCGACCTGGCCCAGACGATGGGGCATCTCGGCAACATCTCGCATCCGGAGGTCCAGGACACGATCGACAGGGCGCTGGAGCAGATAAAGGCGGCAGGCAGGACGCCCGGAACGCTGGTGACGGACGCCACAGCCGAGAGCTACGTCAAGAAGGGCGTGAAGTTCATCTTTGTGGGCTGGGCTGCGTGGCTGGCATCCGGGGCGCAGGCGTTCAAGGCCAAGGTGGACGCCGCCGCGGCTTCGATGTAGCCAACGCGAGTCTCGGCAGGTGTAACTCTAAGTCACGATAACCAACGTCGTCTGGGAGCGCCAAAAACTAATTTCGGAGGAGCATGCCCGGCTGACACTTGCGGCAATAGCTGGTGATGCGCTTGTTGGCCGTCACCTGGCTGATGTTGTTGCCGCACCTGGGACAGGGCTCGCCGCCCCTGTTGTGCACCTTGAGGAAGTCGCGCAGCTTCAGGTGTATGTTGTCGCCCATACGCTCGCGCACGACCTCCGTCGCCTCTTCTATCACGTGCCGGGAGCTCTCGAACAGCCTGCGTAGCTCGTCGGTGGACAACGCCCTGCGCTTCTTGAATGGGTAGATCCGCGCCTCGAAGAGTATCTCGTCCGCGTAGGCGTTCCCGATGCCCGCGATTACCCGGCCCCTGGTCAGAACGCCCTTGATCTCGCCGGGGAAGGACCGCAGCCGAAGCTGAAAGTCCTCGAACGAATCGTCGTCGAGCACATCCGGGCCCTGCTCGTCCAAACGGGGGATCTTGTCGATGTCGTCTCGCGAGATGTAATAGACCTTGCCCATCTGCCTGTCGTCGACGTAGCGGAGCTCCCGCCCGTTGGACAGGTTGAATATTACGCAGGTGCGCTTGTACACGCGGTCCTTCGGCTCGGCGTACTGCAGGCCGCCGGTCAGCATGGGGTTGATCACGATCACGCGGTCTCCCGAGAGGTCAAGGAAGAGGAATTTTCCCCTCCGGCTGACCCGCTCAAGGCTGCGGCCTTTGATGTCTTCGACCAGGTCGGCGCTGATCGAGCGCACGACGCTGGGCTTCAGTATGGCCGCTTCCGTAATCTTGCAGCCTACCGCCCGCTCGTTTAAAAAGTCCTTGACGACTTCGAGCTCCGGCGCTTCGGGCATTTTGCCTTCCCTTCAAATTAGTTTAGGTATTTATCCCTTAACAGTATGCACATGCTGTAGGCTCGGTTGCGCGGAAAGGTTAGGCTTTGGTCAGATTCGTCGGATTCGACACGCTGGCTAACCCCATCCTAGTAGGTCGTCAAATTCCTCTTCTGTAGCGGTATCCTCGTTCTGAGCAGTATCTAAACGGATGGCCGTGGATTATTCACATGTTCGTCATACCACTGTTGTTCTTGCTCGTTTCTTTTCTCCACCATGTCCTCCATCTCCAACATCTCAGACAACTTCCATGCCGGCACGACATGAGCAATTCCTGAGTTGATCTCAACATACAATTTATCCGATGTTTCAGTCTCTTTATCTCGCTCCAAGACGGGTCGGTAATGGGGGAAATGACCCCAATCAATTCCAAGGAGAAACGGACCGTGGATTCGATGCTCCCCACTGGCCTGGCCTAGGATACCAAGGTGCAGTGAAAAGAAATACAGGCGACCCGCTAAAACCACTTAACGACCTTGCTTCAATCAGGAAGCTTTCTTGGTTGATACCACGAGGATGCCTAACTGGCTGCCATGGCATCATGGCAATATTGCCGAACCTCAAAATTGGCAAGTTTTGCTGTTTGCCATCATGGGATATAAACCGGCCAAGAAAGAAGGTCTCGTCGCCCGGCCCAATTGCATGGTCAGTAATAAGTTCTTTAGTAAGAAAGATACTTGGAGATATACGACGAACATGGAGCGTGTCGACTGAGATTTCAACTTGGCAGATAGCAACATCATCGGCATCAGGGTGATGTACCCAATCACCCTCATTGAGTTCTAGGATTTCCGTTCCGCCGTCCTGAGTGTTCAACCTAACTATTGGTGAATGTCCTTCCCTGATAACGTGACTATTGGTGACGGCGTAGTTGTGGACTTTAGCGTTGTCGTCTGGATAACGTTCTGACCGTATGCCGACAAGAAACCCGCTGCCACCAAACCGCGCTCCGTCTCGTGCATCCTGCATACTGGGGTACAAGTAGATAACAATGTCGAGAAGGTCATCTGGAATACGCGGCATATCATGCCTCCAATCGTGGAATAGGTTAACCTCACGGGATGAGTACCTTAGCTTTGTCCCCTTAATATTAGCCGAGCCGTCAACCCATTTGATTTGAGGCGGCTGTCCCCCGATAATAGCTGTCAGCATTAGTTAAAAATCATGGAGCTGATTTCGATGGAAAAACGAAAGCTTGGTAGGACCGGACACGAAAGCACCGTCGTAACCTTTGGCACGGCGGGCCTGGGGCGCGTAACGCAGGAGGTCGCTGATAAAGCCATTCAGCAGGTCCTGGACGCCGGCGTCAACCACATCGACATCGCCCCAACCTACGGGCAGGCCATGGAGCGCATGGCTCCGTGGATGCCGAAGATTCGCGACCAGGTCTTTTTGGGCTCGAAGACGAAAGAGCGCACGAAGCAGGCCGCCTGGGACGATATCACCAGCATCAAAAAGAGGCTGAACGTCGAGTCATTCGACCTTTTCCAGCTGCACTCCGTCGTCTCCATGGAGGAGCTGGACAAGGTCACGGCTGCAGGCGGCGCGCTGGAGGCGCTGGTGGAGCTACGGGAGCAGGGGCAGGCACGGTGGCTTGGCATCACGGGCCACGGTCCGGAGATACCCCGCGTAATTCTCGAGGCGCTGGAGCGGTTCGATTTCGACACGATCATGTTCCCGGTCAGCGCCGTCATGTTCAAGGACCCGACGTACCGCGAGGACGCGGAGGCGCTGCTTGCCAAGGCGGCGTCACGCGACCTGGGCATCCAGACGATAAAGATGATAGCCCGAAGCGGATGGGGCGACCGAGAGCGCGACGCGACGACCTGGTACGACCCTCACCGCGAGCAGGGAGACATCGACCGCGCCCTGTGGTGGGTGCTCTCCCAACCCATGCATACCGCGCCGAGCGCCGGCGACGTTACGCTGCTTCCAAAGGTTCTGGACGCCGCCGATAGGTTCAGGGCGCTGGACAAGGAGGACCAGGAGCGGGTCATCCGGGAGCAGCGGCCACAGATGGCGGAGCCGCAACTGGCCATACCGGCGGCGGACTAGCTAACTGGCACGGCGCCCAGCGATTCCGACCGGAAAAGGTGAGAAATGCAGGAGCAGCACGAATATTACATGCGTATTGCCCTCGAAGACGCGGCGACGGGCAAGAAAGAGGGCAACGTCGCGGTTGGCTCTATCATCGTCAGGAACGGCGAGGTTATCGCTCACGGGCGAAATCTGGTGACCACCGATAAGGACCCGACGGCCCACGCCGAGACGGTCGCCCTCCGAGAGGCGGGCAGGTCAACGGGCGACGTGGAATTCCCCGGCGCCACGCTGTATACGACATTCGAGCCGTGTCCCATGTGCTGCGGCGCTATTATGGCGGCAGGCGTCGGCACGCTGGTCATGGGCGGGAGGCCCGCTCCCGGCGAGAGCAGGTGGGGTGACTACACCGTCGAGGGGCTTATCGAGACCGCCGGGTATGGGGCCGGCATAGACGTTGTAACCGGGATACTGACGCAGGAGTGCGTCGATATTCGATAGACGTCGCGTTGAAGCGGCCCCAAATGCCCTGAAGAGTATAATGGTACAGCCATGTGCGGAAGGTACACGATATACACGGACCTGACCCAGCTGGCCGAGAGGTTTGGCTTTGACGCCGGAGACATTGACATCCCGCCAAGCTATAACGTTGCGCCGACCCAATCGGTGCTTACGGTGGTCCGAGGCGAGGGGAACCGCGCCGAGCTCATGCGCTGGGGACTCATTCCCTCGTGGGCGAAGGACATGTCCATCGGCAGCCGCATGATCAACGCTCGCGCCGAGACGGTGGCCGAGAAGCCCAGCTTTCGGGCCGCGCTCACGCGTCGTAGGTGCCTCGTCATCGCGGACGGCTTCTACGAGTGGCAAAAGACCGCGACCGGGAAAAGGCCTATGCGCATTGCGATGGACGATGGCAGACCATTCGCGTTCGCGGGGCTATGGGAGACGTGGAAGTCTCCGGACAGCCGGCTGGTCAAGTCGTGCACCATCATTACGACCAGCGCCAATGACCGGCTACAGTCCATTCACTCCCGGATGCCGGTGATCCTCACGCCGGAAGCCGAAGAGCTGTGGCTCGACAACAGCATCGAGGACGCGGCCTTAGCTTCGCAGGTCCTGGCCCCCTACCCTCTGCAGGACCTTCAGGCATATGAGGTCTCTAGCCTTGTCAACTCTCCAAAGAATAACGCTCCCGAGCTTGTCGTACCTGTTGGCTGATATGCACCGATCTTTAGCCATTCATTGACTCAGACGTGGACGACTTACTTAGGCGCGGGTCTTAGACGGCTCCTCCGGCGGGCAAATTATATCTGTATCGGGTGAACTGAAATTGACGACGGGAAAACGGCAGCTTCCGGACGACGCATGGATAGAAAAAGCCGATGAAGCCCTTTCATTCATTGACGACCCCGACCCCCGTGGCTTGATACTGTTCAGATTCGAGGGCCAGTACCTGCCGGCCGTCAGAAAAGCCAGGAACAGGGACCAGCTATTCCGTGCATGGAACGCC
>JADFKI010000016.1 GCA_022565015.1 Chloroflexota bacterium | reverse complement strand
CCGACGGTGTGATGGCCAAGTACGGGCGGCTGGTATCGTCGGCTTCGGTAGGCGCGGTAACGACGCTGGACCTTTAAAATTACCCCCTCTCCTGTGCAACCGGGCAGATAAGCAACACTTAGACCGGGGACACAGGTGTCCGACTCCTATGAGGAATATCTTCGGACTCCGATTCATTGGAGAGGGTGAGAATTGAGGACTGAAGTGTCCGACTTCTTAATCTGAATATCCTCCGCCCGAGGCGGATTCGTCCGGGAGGGTGAAACTTCTGCGTTACTCAAGCATTTCACCCCCTCTATATCTCCCCCTTGTGAAGGGGGAGACTATGCCTCCTCTCCCTCAGGGAGAGGATTGAGGCGAGGGTGAAGCGTACCCCTCCCTCTAGCTCCCTCCTCCGACTCCTATGAGGAATATCTTCGGTGTCTCCGACTCCTTGCAAGGAATCAGGCCGGAGTCCGTCCCCACGGACCGACGCATCGGACCACAAAGGGGAGGGAGGATGCTATTTCAATCGCGCATGAGAACTAGACTCCGTAGCGGCGTGAACGGCTTCAAAATTTCCGGCACGTAAACAACAGGCTCCCATGGGACAAGAAAAAATATCCAACCTAAAACACCGGAGTCACGTGGTCGTAGACGGGCCGGACAAGGCCGGCGCACGGGCGTTTCTACGCGGCGTGGGCCTTGACGACGAGGATATGGTCAGGCCATTCATCGGCATAGCCAGCCTGTCCAGCAACATTACGCCCTGCAACATTCATCTGCACAGGCTCGCTAAGAAGGCCGAAGAGGGCGTGCGTGAGGCCGGCGGCGTGCCCTTCACGTTCGGCACCATCACGGTGAGTGACGGCATATCAATGGGGCACGAGGGAATGAAGGCGTCCCTGGTCAGCAGGGAGGTCATAGCCGACTCCATCGAGACCGTCGCCTTCGCCGAGGGAATGGATGCGCTCATCGTCGTTGGCGGCTGCGACAAGAACACCCCGGCCGCGCTGATGGCCATGGTCCGGCTCAACATACCCTCTGTCTACGTATACGGTGGGTCCATCCAGATCGGGTCGTACAAGGGCAAGCCCATGAACGTCCAGGACGTCATGGAGGGCGTAGGCTCATATTACGGTGGTGATCTGAGCCTGGAGGACCTCGAGGGCCTCGAACGCGTCGCATGCCCTGGCGAGGGCGCCTGTCCCGGCATGTTCACGGCGAACACGATGGCCACGGCGGCTGAGGTCATGGGTATGGCGCTCCCCGGCTCCGTCTCCATCCCCGCCAACGACCCAAGAAACCTGGACGCGGCGTTCAACGCGGGGAAGGCCGTCTACCGCTGTCTTGAGCTGGGGCTGAGACCACGGGACATCGTGACGCGGCAGGCACTGGAAAACGCAATCGTGGCCGTGCTTGCCCTCGGCGGCTCCACCAACGCGGTGCTGCACCTTCTGGCCATCGCACACGAGGCCGAGGTCCCCCTGGTTATCGACGACTTCGACGAGATGAGCCGCCGAACTCCGTACATTTCGGACCTGAAGCCGGGCGGCCGCTACGTCATGGCCGACGTCGATGCGATAGGCGGCGTGCCGATGGTGCTGAAGGAGCTTCTCGACGCAGGGCTGCTTCACGGCGAAACGCAGACCGTGACCGGCCTGACCCTCGCGCAGAATTTAGCCTCGGTGAGCGCAAAACCCGACGGCGATGTGATATATCCCGTTAGTGCTCCACGAAGCTCCACGGGCGGCCTCGCGATCCTCAAAGGCAATCTCGCGCCTGAGGGAGCGGTCATGAAGGTGTCGGCGACAGCCCTCCTCAAGCACGAAGGCCCCGCCAGGGTATTCTCCAGCGAACGCGAGGCCTTCAACGCGGTCATCGAAGGCAACATAGCCGCGGGCGACGTCGTAGTCATACGGTACGAAGGCCCCAGGGGCGGACCGGGCATGCAGGAGATGCTCTCGGTAACGTCTGCGATGGTGGGGCGGGGATTGGACGACAGCACGATGCTGATAACGGACGGCAGGTTTTCAGGAGCGACCAGAGGTCCCATGATAGGTCACGTTGCCCCGGAGGCGGCGGTCGGAGGCCCCATCGCGCTCATAGAAGACGGCGACACCATCGCGATGGACGCCGATAAGAGGCTGTTGGAGCTAAGGATCACAGACGTTGAGATGAAGGCGAGGCGTTCCCGGTGGACGCCGCCCAAACCCAACTACGAACGAGGCGTACTCGCCAAGTATGCCAGGCTTGTCTCCTCAGCATCCTTAGGCGCGGTGACTACCTGACGCCGTTCGGAGCAACCGTTTTACTCATTCGAGGCCAATAAGGTCCCAGTATTTATAGCGAACTTGGAAGTGAGAAGCTAAAAAAATGAAGATTGAATCAGTCGAGACGATACTCGCCGAGGACAAGTGGCTGCTGGTGAAGGTCACGACCGACGACGGAATCGTAGGTATCGGCGAAGCCGGACTGCATGGCGTTCCGGAGGCTGCGGAGGCGGCCGTAAACACCTTCGCGCGGTACCTTGTAGGCAAAGACCCCCTCCGCATCGAGCATCACTTTCAGTACCTCTACCGCTTCTCCCATTTCAGAGGGGCGGCCATCATGGGCGCGCTGTCCGCCATAGACATCGCGCTATGGGACATCTCCGGCAAGCACTTCGAGGCGCCCGTATACGTCCTCATGGGCGGCAAGGTCCGAGACAAGGCCCGCGTGTACATGCACGTAAACGGCGACACGGTAGAGGACCTGTACGCCAATGCCAAGGCGGCGGTCGACGAGGGATTCACGGCGCTGCGCTTCACGCCTTTCGTCGAGAATTCCCAAACGCAATACTACAACCAGCGGTACTCCGCCATGATCGCCGAGGCGAGGCAACGTGTCGCGGCGGTTCGTGAAGCGGGTGGAAACGACATCGACGTTTGCGTGGAGATACACCGGAGGCTGACGATACCGGAGGCCATCGAGCTGGGGCGAGCTATCGAGGAGTTCAGGCCATTTTTCTACGAAGACCCGACGACGCCGGACAGCAACGAGTCCATGGCGGAGATAGCGCGGAGCATCAACATACCGATAGCCACGGGCGAGCGCATACACACGATCTGGGAGTTTCGCGAGCTGCTGCAGCTAAAGGCCGCGCGATACATACGGCCTGACGTCTGCCTCGCAGGAGGCCTTACCCACTGCAAGAAGATAGCCGCCGTCGCGGAGTCGTTCAGTGTCGGAGTCATACCACACAATCCGCTTACGCCCATTAGCACGGCAGCCTGCGTACAGCTGGACGCGTGCATTCCCAATTTCGTCTTGCAAGAGTACACGGGAGAGGACAAGCCGCCCAAGAGCCTCATGGTGAAGAAGCCGCTCAGGCTGGAAAAGGGCTATCTGATAATCCCCGAGGAGCCCGGCATCGGGGTCGAGATCAACGACGAGTTTTTCGCCACCCACCAGTACACCCCTCGGCCTTTGAACACGCCGTTAAGGGACGATGGGTCCGTTGCGGACCGTTAGAGACGCGCACATCTAATATTGACTCACGCTCGTATTTGACGACGTATGACGGGGCTTCATGAAGCTCGACTCCCGCTCACCGACAAGGCGAATCGGCCCCTGGCCACGGGCTTAAGCCCCTTTCCGACCGCGTTGAGAATTGCTAGAATTGCGAAAAGCATTGTGATACATTGCACATATGGCAGCTAATTCCGACATCACGTTTGCCCCGGACGGGATAGAGCCGGCCGATTCCAAGGCGTCGGCGCTTATCAGGAACGGCTTGCTCGCCATTAGCGCCATCCTCATGGCGTTGACACTCTACATGGTCTTCTTTTGGGTGCCCACAGAGCTTAACCTCGGCGTATCGCAGCGCATCTTCTACTTCCATGTGCCGCTGGGGTGGCTCGGAATGATGTCGATTGTGATCGTGGCCATCGCCAGCCTGATTCACCTTGCCACGGGCTCTGAAAAGTGGGACAGCCTGGCCTATTCGACGGCGGAGCTTGGGGTGGTCTTCGCCAGCCTGATCCTTGTAACGGGCGTGATATGGGCGAGAGGCGACCTTGGCTGGTGGTGGACCTGGGACGCGAAGCTAACGACCACATTGATGCTCTGGTTCATCTACGTGGGCTACCTGATGGTCAGGGCGTATTCGCCCAAGGGCTCTCAGGGCGCCCGCTACGGCTCCGTCGTGGCGTTGATAGGGGCTATCGACGCGCCTATAATCTACATGGCTACCATCTGGTGGCGCACCGCGCATCCGGAGCTGAATACTGGGCCGCTGGCCGAGGAGGGCGACGCCCTGGGCTCAACGCGCATCTTCGTCACCCTGATGGTCTCACTGGTCACCTTTACATTCCTATATGTCTATCTACTCGTGGAAAGATACTCCCTGCGAAGGGCGGAAGCGGCCCTGGATGATTTGCATAAGATTGCCGCGTAAAAAGATTATTCTCTCGGGATTGCTCCCGGTCGTCATATGGTTCGCATTTCTGGCCACCCAGACGACTGTATTCGCCTACGACGGCATTGCGGGACTGTCCGAAGCGATAGCCGATCCTCTGGAGCATACCCCCGGCGAGTCTGAATTGCCGTGGCTTTTTGCCGTATATATAATTACGTGGGGGGCATTTTTCGGCTACGCGTTCATGATGTCGCGACGACAACGCGAAATGCGCCGGGAGATAGATCTCCTGCGGCGCGTGCTCGCGGAGCGCGAACGTCAATCGGCACCAGGCGACGCCGAATAATGCGTTCAGCCCAGCCCAGATGATGATGATCAGGGGAGGATGAGGTAAATGGAAAAGGTCACTTTAGACGCTTCTTTGCCCGTGCTCCCGGAGGAGGATTCCGGCAAGGGTCTCCTTTCGGGCAACGCCAAGATTATTATCGGGGCGATAGTGCTGATTGGCGCCCTGGGCTATTTTGCCTTTATGGCCTTTCAGAGCGCCACGGTCTACTACTACACGGTCAGCGAGATGATCGATCGGGGCGCCACCCCCGAAGGCAAACTCGTGAGAGTGAGCGGCAAGCTCGTGCCGGTGTCTTTCGAGCGAGAGGACGAGTCCACCCTCGCCAGCTTTACCTTGACCGACGGCGCCGAGACGTTGGATGCCTTGCATAACGGTGTGTTTCCAGACCTGTTCTTCAACGAACACTCGGAGATAATCCTGGAAGGCACTTACGGTTCCGACGGCGTATTCGCCAGCCAGAACGTGATCGTGAAGTGCCCATCAAAGTACATAGCGCTGGACGAAGATGCGGAAGCCGAGCAGAAGAGCTAGCCGGTCGCATTCCCGAGCCACTGAAGTTTCGATCGCCGGCGTAAGCCGCGGCCGATACGCGCTATCTTCCCTCGTCGAGGACGCTCCTGACTTTCTTGGCCAGATCGGCAGGGGTGAAAGGCTTCCGCAGGAATTCAATGGTCGGCTGAAGGATACCCTGGGGCAGCGATTCGTTATCGGCGTACCCCGAGGTCAAAACGACGTGGACATTCGGCAAGATCCGACCCAGTTTTTCCATCAGTCCCACCCCGCCCATGAGGGGCATGATAATGTCCGACAATACGAGGTCAACGGAGGCCGTATCCGGACTTTCCAGTAGCCTTAGTGCTTCATCTCCGTTGGAGGCCTCGTAGACCTCGTATCCCAGGTCTCGAAGCGAGTAGACAGTCACGTTCCGGACCATTACCTCGTCCTCTACAACTAGAATCGTCTCGGTCCCCCGCGGCAACGGTGCACTGACCAAGGCTTTATCCAGAGGGCCTGCCGTGGGTTTGATCCTTGGCAAGAAGACCCTGAAATTCGTACCTTTCCCCGGGGTGCTGTCTACTTCGATATCGCCCCCGGCCTGCTTTACTATGCCATAGCAGGTCGAGAGGCCGAGGCCGGTGCCCTTGTCGGCAGCCTTCGTCGTATAAAAGGGCTCGAAGATATGGGACTTTACCTCCTCGTCCATGCCTATGCCGTCGTCCTTAACGCTCAGGACTATGTACTCGACTTCCTCGCCATCCCGTAGGCTGCACGATCGCAGATCATTCTCATTAGCGATGGAGGTTGTGAGGATGATCTTTCCGCCGTCAGGCAATGCGTCTCGTGCGTTGACGACTAGATTCACGAGGACCTGTTCTATCTGTCCGGGGTCCACCTTGACCAACATAGGCTCTTTATCCGGAATTGCCACCATCTCCAGGTCCTCACCCAGGAGCCTCCTTAGCATTCTGTCCATGTTGAACATCACTTCGTTCATGTCCACGACCTTCGGCTCGATAAGCTGGCGCCTGGAAAAAGACAGCAGCTGGTTCGTCACGTTAGCGGCGTGTTCGGCGGCCTTCTGGATCTCCCCCAGGTACTCGCGGAGCCTGTCATCCAGGTTTGGCGTCTGAGTCGCGAGGTACGCATAGCTCATCATGGGGGTAAGGAAGTTGTTGAAATCGTGCGCCACCCCTCCCGCCAGACGCCCGACGGCCTCCATCTTCTGCGACTCGACGAGCTGACTTTCCAGCCGCTTTCGATTCGTAATATCACGCGCGTAAGCGAAATTGAACTCCTGCCCGTTAAATTCCAGGTAGTTCACCGTCAATTCAATAGGAATGGTCCTTCCGTCTTTGGTCAGGTGAGTCGTTTCAAGCATATTGGAGCCAAGGCCTTTGACCCGCTCCCACTGTTTGGGCCAGTCCGACTCGGTATAATTCGGATTGATGTCGGATAGCTTCATATTGAGGAGCTCTTCCCTGGAGTAGCCCAGGGTCTTACACGCCGCCTCGTTCACGAATTGGAATCTGCCATCCTTCCCGATCCAGAATATGGCGTCTGACGCGTGATCGACGGAATATTGCATCATCCTCAGCGCCTCCTCCGACCGACGCCGTTCGGTGTCGAGCTGCGCGTTGGCCATCGCCGCCGCCAGCCTGGACCCTACCTGCTCCAAAAACTCCATATCCCTGGTGGAAAACGCGTTTTCGGCTATAGCTTGTACAACAATAGCCCCCATGGCACGGTCCTCGGAGATCATCGGGACGCTTAAGAACGACTTGAACTCGGGATGTCTGAAGAGCGTAGGAAATCGCTCCGATACGTTATCTGGATCTTCCTCTGAGATATGGACTAGGAGAGGGTTGCCAGTACGAATGATATGCTCAAATGCGGTCCCTTCGACCAGGTAAACGTCACCCGTACCTCTTCCAGCTATCTCGATGCCGGTGCTGTAGGCAACTGTTCCATTTACATTCTGCTCATCGACAATATGGATTGACAGCCTGTCAAACCTGATTAGGGCGAGCAACTCTTCAGTGACCCGATCGTATACTTCGGCCATGTCGAAGGACGACGCCATGACTCGAGCGATCTCAGCGATGATTACACGCTCTTTGGAGTCTCTTTCCAGCGCCAACTGAGCTTTCTTGCTCTCCGTAACGTCGCGTACGATCGCCAAAACTTCGTCCTCACCGCTGAGTACGATGCGTCCCTCCCAGCTACGCAGCTCCCCTCCAGGTATAGGCAAGGGCAATTCGTATTCGATGGCCTGCACCTGCCCTTCCGTAACGACCTTCTGGACCGCATTCATGACCAGTTTTGAAAATTCACCGGGCATCACGTCCTGAAGCCTCTTACCCAGCCATTGATCAGGGGGAAGCGCCAGCTGTTCGATGGGGGCGATATAGTCCTTTAACGTGCCGTCTGTTCCCATGCGGAAGAGAAGGTCGGGAAACGCATCTAGGATTGCGCGGTTACGCACCTCCGAGCTTCGAAGAGCCTCCTCCGCCTTTTTCCGCTCCTCGAGCTCATGTTTCAGTTGGGTATTTGCTTCCCTGATCTCCTTGGTGCGCTCCCTTACCCGGTCTTCCAGCTCGTCATGGGCCTTGATCAAGGCCTCTTCCGCCTCTTTCCGTTCGGTAATGTCGTAAACGATGGCCTGGACGCCCGCTGAAGCTGACTTGCCACCGATAAGCGTTACGAGCTGCTCCACCCATCGCACGTTTCCTCGCTTGGTAACGATAGGGAACTGAAGGGTCGTGGACCTTTCCCCCGACTCCAACTGCTTACGATAGAACCTGACGACGCGGCCCTTCCAGTCCGGGTGTACCAGGAAGGTGAAATGCCTTCCCAAAATCTCATCCGTAGCGAAGCCCGTGAGCCGCGCCGCCTGGGGGTTGACGTAGGTAAACTGTCCGGAGCTGTCCGCCGTAAAGACTACGTGGGCAACGTCTTCCACCATGCGGCGGTACTGCTCCTCGCGCTCTTGAAGGGCGAGCTCTATCCTCTTGCGTTCGGTAATATCACGGGCGATTCCCAGCACCAGACGTCTGCCATCGATTCGCACGGGACGGGTCGTGATCTCTACGTCGACCTGCGTTCCATCCGTGCGCCTGAGTACAAACGGGTCGGGTCCGGTGGATATGCCGAGCACGTTTTTAGCCAGAAGGGCTGCTGCCTTCGCTATCTGTCCAGTGGATAAAAGATTGAGCTTTAGGAAGTTCTGCCCTATCAGCTCTTCCTTTTTGTAGCCGCAGAGCTCCTCAGCCGCCGCGTTACCGTCAACGAAGGTCCCGGTCATGTCGTTTAGATAATAGGCATCTGGGGCGGCCTCGAAGAGGACTTTAAATCTTTGCTCCGAGTTTCTCAGCTCCTCGTCCGCCCGCTTGTGCTCGGTGACGTCTTCAACCATGCCCTCATAGCTGACCACGTTGCCTTCAACATCGTGAATTGCCCTTGCCGTAAGGGCTATCCAGATCCTACTTCCGTCTTTTCTGTACGCCTCGGACTCAAATCTGGTGACGGCGCCGTTTTTATTCAGCAGCCGTGCGAATTCATCGCGACGATTCGAATCTACGTGAATCTGCCGCCCTATGTCATCGATCGACTGAATCAGCTCCTCGGGGGTTTCATATAAGAACATATCGGCCAGGGCCTGATTGGCGCTTATGAACCGGCCGTCGAGAGTCGTCTGGTATATGCCGAATATCGCGCTTTCAACGATGGTCCGATAGCGCTCTTCAGCGTCGAACAGGGCTGTCCGTATTTCCCGGCTACGGGTAATGTCTCTAATCAAGCTCAATATGGCGGGCTTTCCGCAGAACTCAATCTGATGCGATGCGACTTCAACAGGAAGCCTTTGTCCGTCCTTTCTGAGAAGGGTATACTCCGACGTAAATGCCTCTTCGCCTTTCATCAATGACTGTATGCGGTCTTCGGCCCGTCCCTTGTCGGCCGGCGCCACGAATTCGGTCGCGAGCATTCCAACCATCTCGTCGTCCGGGTAGCCGCTCATGTCTCGCAACCTTGTATTCGCGTAGACGACGCGGCCATCCACGACAAGACCGACGCCGTCCGGGCAACCTTCTATGAACCCCTTCAAGGTCTCGTTGTAGCTCGCCGACTCTATGTCCGAAGGAGCTCCCTGGTGATTTTCTACACCCTCCAGAACCGATAGTTTCTCTTCCAGGACGCCAATTTGCTCCAGCAAGTCCTTCTTTGTTTTTTTGTTTCTGACCATTGGAATCCCGTCCAAACCTTATCGTCGGTGATATCTATATATTTTACGAATACATTAATCGTTTGGCTACTAATAAAACGATTTTATTTAACATCTACGTGTTATATGACCTTATGAATGGATCTATGGAGTGCGGATCTGTATGAGCGAGGAGTAAGATCGCAAGACTCGCCTTCGCATGTTGGAAAGACCGTCGCTTTCGGATAATCCAGGCTGACTACCCGCCTTGACGATTTACAAGCGCGCTTGTAAGCACCGGAACGACCTCCTGAAAGTCGCCTAGAATTCCGATGTCGGAGGCCTTGAAGATGGGCGACCTGGCGCTGTTGTTGACGGCCACGACCGTTCCCGACTTCTGAATGCCAACCGTGTGATTGAAGACTCCCCTGATACCTATTGCGACGTAGAGCTCAGGCGCCACCGACTTGCCAGAGAGGCCGATCTGATATTGCCTCGGGAGCCAACCAAGGTCCGTGACCTCTCTCGTAGCCCCAATCGAAGCACCCAGGGCCTGGGCAAGGGCCTTTATGAGCTCGAGGTTGTCGGGGCCGCCGATGCCCTTGCCGACCGCCACGATACGCCTGGCGCTCTCGATCTCCGCGCCCTCGACGGACTCGTCGACGACGCTCTCCAGCAACCTGACTCTAGGCGTCGTCGCGGCCCCAATCGGCAGGTGGTCAACAGCGGGCTTTATGGTCCAGTCAGGACGCGCGACACTCAAGAGCCCCGGCCTGACCGTCGCCATCTGAGGCGATGTCTTCGAATAGATGGGCGCGACGATGTTCCCTCCGAAGGCCGGCTTGAGCTGCACCAGCCTTCCTTCGCCGTCGATCTCCAGTCCGATGCAGTCCCCCGTAAGGCCAATCTCCAGTCGGCCCGCCACCCTGGCCGCGAGGTCCCTGCCCATGACGGTCGAGGGCAAAATAACTGCATACGGCCTTTCGCTTCTTATGGCCTCTGCAAGGATGTCAGTGAATTTATCCGTATCGTATGTGCTCAGCGAAGGGTCCCTGGCCAACATCACCCTATCGGCGCCGAAGGCGGCAAGCGCCTCGACATGTTTCTCAGGCTCGTCGCCAATCAGCAGCGCCTCGACGCTCGTGTGCAGATGGTCGGCCAGCTCGCAGGCCCGCCCCAGCAGCTCCAACGTAATAGGCCTCAGCGTACTGCCGGCCAGCTCTCCCACGACCCATATCGCGCCGATGTCGCCCCGTTGCCTCAGCCGACCTCGTTCGACGGAAGAGCTGGCTTCGGTCTCGGACGCGTCATCCAAAAGTCGCCGGTCCTCCAGGTACTCCATCAGCTCCGCCACGGACTCCTCAACCGGCTTGTCCCTGATGATAATCTGGGCGCGGTCAGGCTCGAAGGAGTACACCTCTCCGACCCAGGTTGGCGAGCCCTCCGCTCCGAACTGCGACTTGTCTCCCGCAAGCTCGGAGGCTGTTATCTCGGTCACACTGCCCGTCTGGGCCTCCTCCATCTGCTCCCTGGACGGATATATATCCGGAGCCACCTCTTCCGTAACGGTAATCAGGGCGGGCAAAGAGCAGTGGACTCGATCGTACCCGGAGTCCGTCAGACGCTCGGCGGTGAACCCTTTAGCTCTGTCGCTGAATTCTATCCGTCGAACGTTCGTAACCTGGGGCAGACCCAGCATCTCGGCAAGCTCGGGGCCTACCTGAGATGTCTCGGCGTCCACGCTGTTTCTTCCGCAGACGACCAGGTCGTAGCCTTCGTCCTTCAAGGCAAGGGAAAGCGTGCGCGCCGTAGCCAGCGTATCTGAACCGGCGAAGGCCGCGTCTACCAGGTGCACGGCCCGGTCCGCCCCCATGGCCAGACATTGCACGAGCGCCTCTCTCGCCTGCGGTGGGCCCATCGTGTAGGCCACGACCTCACCCCCCAATGCCTCCTTGAGCCCTACGGCCAGGGACATTCCCAGGACGTCGAAGGGGTTGACCTCGTTGGGCACGCCCTCGCGTACGATCCGCTTGGTCTCATTGTCGAATTTGACGAGAGAAACGTAGGGTACCTGTTTTATGCAGACTGCGATCTTCATATCAGATGCCTCGGAGGAAGTCCCGGTATCTCGACATGCTACATCACATCAATGGCATCGGGGGAGTTGAAGAATGGTAAATTTCGACGGCGAAAAAGAACGCAGGCGGCAGATGAGATCTCGGCAATGAGACCGGACCGGGCTGTCCGGTCCGGGATAACGGGGGATGTGACGGACCTAGCTCTTCTGGTCCTCTCGTATGCTCTTCAAGACCCTTGCTCGAAACCCGTCAGAGGGCTCCTGTCGAGGGGTAGAGCGCAACAGGTTCACTGTCGCTCTCAAGGTATTTATGAACGTGTTGCATGGGCCGCATCTTCCAATGTGACCTTTGATCCTTCGCTCGCTTGGCTCATCGATGTCGCCGTCGATGAGGTCCGATGACCGCTCTCGGACCTCGAGGCAGTCATCATCCATTCTATGGCGCTTGAACATCCCAACAATGCGGGAAACCATTTAACTCTCCATGCCGTACTGGGTACACGAATAGTCCCCACGGCTACTGTATTAAAACCGATTCGATGGGTCAATGTCTATCTTTTACTTTTTGATGCCCCCTCTGTACAATTGGGTGCAGTTTGAATGCCGTGCGATATCACCCTAACCGGGCAACCGCCAACCCTGCGAATAACCCATGACCAACCCTCAAGACGAACAAGACTCCCAGGCTGAAGTACCGGACTTCGAAGCGATCGTGGAGGAGTATTCCAGCTTCGTCTATAACGTTGCCTATCGAATGATGGGAGAGCCTGAGGATGCGGAAGACGTGGCCCAGGAGGCGTTTCTGTCGGCTTACCGGGCATTCGGCCGTTTTAGGGGCGATTCCAAAGTGACGACCTGGCTCTATCGCATAACGGTGAATGCCGCCCTGATGAAGTTGCGTAAGGAGAAGCGCGCCAGGACGTTGACTCGGACCGGCCTCGAGGACATGGATATTGGGGACTGGGATGAGACTCCTGAGAAGTTGGCCGTAAATTCCGAGCTCGGTGACAAGCTCCAGGAGGGAATATCGTATCTGCCGCCGGACCTCAGGGCCGCCATCATACTCAGGGACGTGACGGGGTTGTCAAACTCCGAGGCGGCCGAGGCGCTGGAGATTACGGTCTCCTCCATCAAGTCGCGCCTGCACAGGGGCCGTGTTCTTCTCCGTCAGTACCTCTCCGAGTACGTCAAGACCGCGATCTAACCAGAGCGTCCCGGCCAGTAATCGGACCGGTCTCAGACTAGCTGTTCCCTTTGCCCTTTAAACGGGCGGCTTCAGGCCTAAGCCAAGAATCCCCTCGCACCAGCTAGCCGCGGCAAAGAGTCCTTCTTCGTCGAATGGGCCCGCCGCGATCTGCAGACCTAGAGGCAGCCCCGACTCGCTCAAGCCAATGGGCAAGGTTATGGTCGGAAGCCCGCAGGTCGTCCAGGGCGCCTGAAACATGGGATCGCCGGTCGTGCTCAAGTCCCTCGGCGCCGGCGTAACCGTAGACGGCGAGACCATGACATCAAAGCCTCGGGCCGCCTCCTCCATGGCGCGTCTGAAGCTGCGCCGAACGCGCTGAGCCTGCACATAGGTAACGGCCGGCGTCACCATGCCCGCCTCTATCACGCCCCGAACGTTGGGGGCGTAATCGTCCGGGCGAAGGCTGAAGTTTTTCTGGTGGACCGCCGCACCCTCCACAGTCATGAGAACTCTCTGGGCGGACAGCACCGTGTCGAAGTCGCAGGAGAGGTCCACGTCCTCCACGAGCGCGCCGGCTTCCGCTAGCCTGTCGATAGCCTCGATGGTGCGGCCTTTTACCTCATCGTCGCACCGCTCGAAGAAGAACGGCCGGACGATGCCGATTCGCGGAGGCGAGGACAGCGAGCCGATCGACGCCGTGTAATCTGGCACCGGCTCGGACGACGATGAGTGGTCGTTAGCGTCCCACCCGGCCATTACGTTCAACATCAGCGCCGCGTCTTCCACTGAGCGGGTGAAGGTACCCAACGTGTCCAACGACCATGCGACCGGCACCACACCGTACCTGCTGATGCGGCCAAAGGTCGGCTTGAGCCCTACGACGCCGTTGTACGATGCGGGCCTTAGCACCGATCCGCCGGTCTGAGAGCCCAGGGCCGCCGGGAATACCCCCGCCGCGACGCCCACCGCCGAGCCGCTGCTGGAGCCGCCGGGCGTGTGCTCTGCGTTCCAGGGGTTACGCGTGGGAGAAGGGTCGCCGCACGCGAACTGCGTCGTCACCGTCTTTCCCATGATTATGGCGCCGGCCTTCTTCAGCAACGCGACCGACGTGGCGTCGTACTCGGGCACGAAGTCCTCGAATATGGGCGAGCAACAGGTCGTCCTCATGCCCTGGGTGTAGTAGATGTCCTTGATGCCGACAGGTATGCCGTGAAGCGGGCCGCGGGGACCCTCTTGTTCGAGCTCCCGTTCCCGCCGGCGCGCGGTCTCCAGGGCCAGCTTGTCGTCCATGGTCACCCAGACCTTCAGCGAAGGCTCTAGCCTCTCGCTTCGGCCCAGGAGCGATTCCATCAGGGCGACAGGCGACAAGGACCCTTCCCTTATCCGCCGGGCGGACTCAGCGACAGTGAGTTCAAATAGCTCGGGCATGGCCCGCCTCCTCTCGACGCCGACACGGTGCGACACGCGCAAAAGCTGCATCACTCAAGGCGTCAGCGACGGAAAATACTAGAACGTCAGAGAGACCTTGAGAGCGCCCTCCTCCTTTGACTGGGCAAGGTCGAATGCCTCCTGCACCTGCGTTATGGGAAATTGGTGCGTTACGAAGGGCGCCATGTCGATTTCGCCGCTCCTGATGAAATCGACCGCGAGCTGAAAGGCCGGGAGGCCGGGCTCGTCCTGCGCCCCGAACGTCGTGTGGAGGTCCAGCCGTTTGCGGAAGAAGGTGTCCCAGTCGAACGGGACCTTCTCCATTGTCGGAGGCAGTCCGAATACGGCTACCTTGCCCATCGGCTTGGCGAGCTGCATCGTCTGGTTCAGGGTGTCGACGCTGCCGACCGCCTCGATGACCACGTCTGCCCCTTCGCCGTTGGTGAGGTCCATCACGGCATCCGTCGCCCGCTGACCCGACACGTCGATGGCCTCGTCGATCCCCATGTTGCGGCCCGCTTCGAGTCTTGCGGCGACGGGCTCAACGGCGATTATGCGATGCGCCCCGAGACGACGGAGCATGAAGTCGTGAAACAGGCCGACCGAGCCCTGCCCCAGCACGACCACGGTCTTTCCGAGAAGCGGCGGAAGCTTTCGAGCTCCGAAGACGACCGTTCCGAGCTGCTGCGCCATGAGCAGGTGCGCCTCCGGCACGTCGGTTGGCAGCTTCAAGAGGAACTTGGGGTCGATCAGCTGATGGGTCGCGAAGGTCTTGGAGCTCCAGATGTTCGGCACGGTCAACACCAGGTCCCCCGGCGAAAAATCGCTGTCTCCGGGGTCTATGACTTCGCCGACGCCTTCATGGCCCGGGTAACCGTGTGGCAGAGGGAACTCGTAGGCGTTCCATCCCATGTAAACGATATGCAGATCGCTTCCACAAAGGGATGCAAGCCTGGTCTTGACCAGGGTCATTCCCGGTTCCATGTCTGGAATCGGCAACTCATCGCAGCGCAGCTGCTTCAAACCGATTGCCTGCGCCGCCAGCATTGTCGCCATATCAAACTCCTCCTGTCGGGCCGATGGACGCAATTCTTGCTTGAAGCGCCGGTGGTGTCAAGGGTGCGGTCACTTTTGGGGCTCCGCGAACCGGTAGATTTTACCATCGAAGGAAAGAACATAGATCTCGCCGTCGCGTCCCAGACCAAAGGAAGAGATCCCCAGGCCCGTATCGGCGATCTCCATGTGCTCCGTGACCCGCGCGCCGTCGTATCGTAGGGCCCAGATTTTGCCGCTGCAAAAATCGCCATATACGTATGCGCCGTATAGCGACGGCAGACGACTACCCCTGTAGACGTAGCCGCCCGTTACAGAGCAGCCCTCATCGTGGCCGTAGACGGCCACCGGCGGCTCGAGGCTCACAGAGCTGCAATTCCTTGAGGGATTGAAGCATTCGCGGCCTTCCAGGACGTTCCAGCCGTAGTTGCGGCCCCGCTTGATGAGGTCCACTTCCTCGAACTGGTTCTGACCAACGTCCGCAGCCCATAGCTCGCCCGTGAGCGAGTCGAAGCTGAACCTCCAGGGGTTGCGCAGGCCGTAGGCCCAGATCTCCTCACGAGCGCCGCTTCCCTGCCCTACGAAGGGATTGTTCTTCGGCACCGCGTAGCCTCCGGCGACGTCCAAGCCGGCAACGTCGATGCGCAGAATCGAGCCCAGCAGGGTCGCCGTGTTCTGTCCATTACCGGCTGGGTCTCCGGAGCTCCCGCCGTCCCCCAGCGCAACGTACAGGAAGCCGTCGGGGCCGAAGGCGATCTGCCCGCCGTTGTGGTTGCGAAAAGGCTGCGGCACCTCGAGTATCACGACCTCGCTGGACGGGTCCGCTCCCCCCCGACCTCCGATGTCGGCCGCGAACCTTGAGATTACCGACCGCTTGGGACCGAGGGCCGTGTAATAGACGTAGAAGTAGCCGTTTTCCGAAAACGAGGGGTCGAAGGCCAACCCAAGCAGTCCCTCTTCGTTGCCCCGATCATCGACCCTCTTACGTATATCCAGGACCTCTTGCACCTGGGTTGCCGCCGGGTCCTCCGAAAAAGCCAGGACTCGTCCCTCCTGCAGCGCAACATACAGGCGGTCGCCGATATCTTCGGGAAACGCCATCGCCGTCATTCGTCTCATGGAGAGCCCAGGAAAGGCCTCTCGCACCGCAAGCTCGGACAGCGGGCCGACCACGGGAGGCGATGGAGGGACCTGCGTCGGGGTCGGCGGCGCGACCGTCGGGGTTGGAGAAGTTGGAGACGCTGGAGTAGCCGAGCGCGATATCGCCGTGGGAGACGGTTTTGCCGCAGGCGTCGCAGGGTCCGAGGGCGCGGGCACTTTGACCGACGGCGTGGGAGCAGGCGGAGCTACTGTGGGAGACGGGTCTGCCGTGGGCGTCGCAGGGTCCGAGGGCGCGGGCACTTTGACCGACGGCGCGGGAGTAGGTGGAGCTACCGTGGGAGACGGGTCGACCGGCGGACGCTGAGTGACCGGCGTGGGAGTAGGCGGAGCTACTGTGGGAGACAGGTCGGCCGGCAGGCGCTGAGTGACCGGCGTTTCTAAAACATCGGCCCCGCTCCCGACGGGTGCGACCGGACCACTACCACCACAGGCTGTCGCAATCACGAGCATCCACAGGGCGGGCCAAAGATTTTTCATGCCGAGCATTATAACCCTACTTCGCCACGCGGAAGTAGTATAATCGCCACTGTTAATCCGCTCTTGACCGAAGGACTGCATGTGTGTCAGCGATGCGATGTCCACAAGTGAACTGAAATGCCTCATCCCAGATCAAAAAAACTGGCTGGCAAAGGTCTGGATAGGCATCGGCGCAGTGCTTGGGCTGCTGGGCGTAGTGGCCGGAGCGGCCGGAATCCACGTCCTCAGCGGCAGCCTCGACGCCGGTGCCCTGGGCACGTTTGAGACGGCGGTGCGCTTCCAGATGTACCACGCCTTCGCCCTGCTCTTCACGGGGCTGCTTGCCGACCGGTGGCGCTCACGCTGGACGGATGCCGCCGGCTGGCTGTTCGTCCTTGGAGTAATCGTCTTCAGCGGCAGCCTGTACGGGCTTGCCCTGTCCGGCATCGGCGTCCTCGGAGCCATCGCGCCTATAGGCGGGCTTTCGTTAATTCTGGCGTGGGCTGCCCTGGCCATCACGGTGCTGCGAAGGAGTTGAACGTTCGAAAGGGGGAGTCAGGATGATTACCGGCTTGAACCACTCGGGCCTCGTCGTTGAGGACCTGGAAAGGTCCATCCACTTCTATCGGGATGTCATCGGCCTCGAGCTCGTCCGGACTATTGATAGAGACGGCGGGCCAATATCTGAGGTCGTTGGATATGAAAACACCCATCTCAAGGGCGCGATGCTGAGCCTGAATGACGGACGCGTTATCGAGCTCATCCAATACGTCCGTCCCGAAGCAGCCGAGAGGCCAACGCAAGAGAGGGCCGTGCTTGGCGGCTCGCACATCGCCTTCAACGTAGACGATATCCAGAAGACCATGGATGAGCTGATCAGCAACGGCGCAAAGCAGCTCAATCCGCCCGTGGAGACCGCGCCGGGACGGAAGGTCTGCTACATGCAGGACCCCGACGGCAACTGGATAGAGCTGCTGGAGATAAACGAATAGCAGGTCTTCTAGCCGACGCCCAACAACTCCATGGGGTTTTCCTTGACCAGCGTGGACACGTCTTCTTGCTTCATGCCCGCGTCCAGGAGGGCGCTTATGGCCATGCGCATGCCCTCGGCCGGAGGTGGGTTCATCCACTGGCCGAAGTCGGTCGTCACGATGCAGCTGTTCACCCCTAGAGACTGGATAGTCCCAACCAGCTCCTTCGGCGTCATCGTTCCCCTGGAGGGCATGCAGGCAAGAAAGGTGTACTCGAGGTAGGCGCCCAGCGAGGCCATTTTTTCCTGCTCGTCCCGGCTGGCGACGCCGTGGGGATGCGTGGCGATCATGCGCCGCACTCCCCTACTCTTGGCCTCTCGGAAGAGCGCCAGCGCCTCTGCCGGTGACACGTGGCCGGACGCCAACACCATGTCGTACTGACTGATGAGGTCCAGTACGTCGAATACCTCCGGCCTGAGCTTATCGTTGCTGTCAAAAAGGCTGATGCCCGGTCCCCGGCCAAGGTTCTTCAGCCAGTGGTCGGCGGTAAAGGTCGGCATCCAGACGACCCTGGCATCGAGCTTGGCGGCGGTCTCCACGGCGTCGGGGTTCAGGCCGCCCATCGCCCGGTTCAAGGCCACCGAGCCGATGACGTCGAGGCCTGGATACATCTGGTTCAGCGCGTACGTCAGCGGTGCGGTCACGTACTCGTGCGACTTCAGCACGAATCCGCCCATCTCGGCCTCGTAGGCGACGCGAGCGGTCTCGATCGCATCGAGTCGCCTCTCCTGGTTAGCGTCGGGCGCCGCGTGCACATGAAGGTCGTAGGAGCCCTTCAGGATCTCATCGACGAGTGTATTCATATCGGGTGCTCTTGCCGTCCCCCCTTTTGTCCCGCCTTGGAGATGCGCTAGCCTAGTGTACAATACAGGTTAATGTGCCTGCACGGCTCCGTGAGTCGGGCACCCTAACTCTAATGGAGGCGAACAATTGCTCAAGAAATTTGGGCGCACCACGAAGATCGATCAAGACCAGGAAGGCCGCGAGGTACCACCTGGTCAGTTCGTGACGGATAAATTTCCTGTCTTGACGTATGGGGCGATTCCAAAGATCGACATGGACACGTGGCAGTTCAAGATTTTCGGCCTGGTGGACGAGGAGGTGACCCTGGACTGGCGGCAGTTCAACGGCATGGGCAAGGTAGTCATAGATGCCGAGTTTCACTGCGTGACTCAGTGGAGCAACCTGCAAAACACCTGGGAAGGCATATCCTTCAACGACCTGGTCAAGCTGGTCAAGCCGAAGCCGGAAGCCAAATATGTCATGATTCACTGTTACGGTGGCTACACGACCAACCTGCCGCTGGACGTCGTTGCCGACGACGACGTGCTGTTCGCCTTCAAGCACGACGGCGAGCCGCTCACGCCCGATCACGGAGCGCCTCTGCGCTTTATCGTGCCCAAGCGGTACGGGTGGAAGAGCGCCAAGTGGGCGAACGGGATCGAGTTCATGGATAAGAACGTCCCCGGCTTTTGGGAGACGCGTGGCTACCACATGGACGGCGACCCGTGGAAGGAAGAGCGCTTCTGGAACGAGTTGGGCTAGCGTTCTCCGACCACGTGTCCACACTGCGGCAACCGCCGTCGAGGACATTAAACGGCCCTGATCAGCGAATCGAATGGCCTAAAGTAGGACAAAAAAGTCCCCTCCCCCGCCTGAGGCTGGAGAGGGGACTCGTACGCTCAGCGTAAATGCAAGAAGCCTGTCGGCTACGCCGAAATATGCCTACGCTACCTTCTTCTTCAACGCCACGGGCATGGAGAAGACTCCGTTGGTCTTGTCTATATCGACCATGTAGCCGCACTGCAAGCACTCCCGGTACTCGCCGTACATATCACGATTGGCGACAACATCGCCTTTACATCTGGGACACGCCTTCAGGTATAACAATTGCTCAACCTCCTTCGGTTCTTACCCCACCCCACATCTGAGTACGATTTTGATCGTTGCTGTTTTGGATGCGGTGCTATGGATTACGGATTCATTTTAGACTTCTGGCGAGAAAGGTTTCTATAATCGTTGAATTATATAACTTGACACGTTCTATATCAACCTTTAAAATATGTATTGAGTTGAAAAATTCCCTCGGCGCCGATGAAAGGCTCCAACCGGGAGCCGCGCAATCCTTCCCGACTCTTAGTTATGAAAACGACGAATCGGCTCGAAGGTTAGCGAAAGCAACACGTCGGACCAGGCGAGCAGGCGGATATGACCGGCAGAAGAATTGATCAGCAAGACTACGAGGGGGTTTACATCATAAGTGTAGCCGCCCGCATACTGGAGATGCACCCTCAAACATTGCGAAAGTACGAGCGAATCGGCCTCGTCCGGCCCTCCCGCACGGCGGGGATGCTCCGGCTCTACTCCGAGGAGGACGTGGCCAGGCTCCGACTCATAAAACACCTTGTCGGCGATCTGGGACTAAACCTTGCAGGCGTGCAATTGGCTGTGCAAATATTCAATCAGACGATTCACATGAAAAACCTGCTCCGGAACTTGGAGGGAGACGAGCTAAAGGTATCTCTCGACCAAGACATGAACGAGGTGCTTGAGCTACTGCAAGGCAGACTGCGATAATGTCCTTTGTGACGGCGGAGTAAGTATCATGGAAGAGCAGCAGGCCGAGAATGACGGCCCTGTGAATAGCGACGAGCAGGTTGAGGCAATTCCCGACGAGGCGCAGGACGAAGCCTCCCTAATGAAGGCCGAGATGGAGGAGGCGCTGCGGGAAAAAGAGCAGTTCAAAGCGATGGCGCAGCGGGCGCAGGCCGATCTCGAGAACTATCGACGTCGCGCAGTCGATGAGCAGAGCGAAATCCGGCGAAACGCCGGCACAACGCTACTCTTGAAGTTCCTTGGCGTCGTAGACGACATCGACCGCGCCATTGAGCTGATGCCGGCAGACGTTGCCGGGTCGGGCTGGGTGGATGGCCTGGAGCTCATCCAACGCAATATGAAGAGCATTCTGGACTCTGAGGGTGTCGAAAAGATCGAGGCCAAGGGACGACGGTTCGAGCCCTGGGAACACGAAGCCGTCTCCTACCAGGAGACCCCGGACGGGGAGGACGGTATGGTGACGGACGTGTTCCGAGAGGGATACAAACTTCACGACAGAGTCCTGCGTGCGGCACAGGTTGTTGTATCCAAGGCCCCTGCCCCAAAAAAAGATGAGACCGAGACGTCCGAACAGGAGACGGAATAATGCCCAAGATACTAGGAATAGACCTCGGAACGACCAACTCGTGTATGGCTATCATCGAAGGCGGCGAGCCACGGGTCATTGAGAACTCCGAGGGCGGCAGGACTACGCCGTCGGTAGTAGCCATCAACACACGGTCCGGTGAACGCTACGTGGGCACCACGGCGAAGCGTCAGTCTGTGACCAACCCTGAAAACACCGTGTATTCGGTGAAACGCCTTATGGGACGCCGCTTCAGTGACGAGAGCGTAACCAAGGACACATCGCTCTTGCCGTACAAGATAGTCGAGCACACAAACGGCGACGCCAGCGTCCAGATGGGCGACAAGACCTACGCCCCACCGGAGATCTCGGCGATGGTCCTCCAGAAGATGAAGCAGGACGCCGAGGCCAAGCTGGGCGAGACTATTACCCAGGCGGTCATCACCGTGCCGGCGTACTTCAACGACAGCCAGCGAAACGCCACGAAGGACGCCGGGCGAATCGCGGGCCTGGAGGTACTGCGGATCATTAACGAGCCCACCGCGGCGGCGCTGGCTTACGGACTGGAGAGCAAGGCTGAGGAGACGATAGCCGTCTACGACCTCGGCGGCGGCACCTTCGACATAACGATACTCCAGATCGGCGAAGGCGTCTTCGAAGTCAAGGCCACCAACGGCGACACGCATCTGGGTGGAGACGACTTCGACGAGCGCATCGTCGAATGGATTACCGAGGAGTTCAGGCGCGAACAGGGCATCGACCTGAAGGAGGACCGCATGGCCCTTCAGAGGCTGCGTGAGTCGGCGGAACGCGCCAAGATCGAGCTCTCGACCCTCATGCAGACAGAGATAAACCTGCCCTTCATCACCGCCGATGCATCGGGTCCAAAGCACCTGGTCATGACCCTCACGCGTTCCAAGCTGGAGCAGCTGGTCGGCAGCCTAGTGCAAGATACCGTCGAGCCGTGTAAAAAGGCCTTGTCTGACTCGGGTGTCTCCGCTAGCGACATAGACGAGGTCATCCTGGTGGGCGGCATGACGCGGATGCCCGCCGTACAGAAGGCCGTCGTAGACCTGTTTGGCAGGGAGCCTCATCAGGGAGTGAATCCCGATGAGGTCGTGGCCGTAGGCGCCGCTATTCAGGCGGGCGTGCTGCAGGGCGAGGTGCAGGACATCCTGCTGCTGGACGTCACGCCGCTCAGCCTGGGCATCGAGACCCTCGGCGGCGTCTCCACTCCCTTGATCACCCGGAACACGACGATTCCCACGTCCAAGAGCGAGACGTTTACGACTGCCGCGGACAACCAGCCCAGCGTGGAGGTGCACGTCGTTCAGGGCGAGCGCAGCATGGCGGTCGAGAACAAGAGCATCGGGCGCTTTATCCTGGACGGCATCTTGCCCGCGCCCCGCAGTCTGCCGCAGATCGAGGTGACGTTCGACATAGACGCTAACGGCATCCTGAACGTGTCCGCCAAGGACAAGGGCACCGGCAAGGAGCAGCGCATCACGATAACCGCCAGCTCCGGCCTGTCTAAAGATGAAATCGAGAAGATGGTCAACGACGCTGAGCAGCACGCGGAAGAGGACCGGAATAAACGTGACGAGGTCCAGTCACGAAACTCAGCAGAAAACGCAGTCTATTCCGCGGAGAAGCTTCTAAAAGATAATGAGGACAAGATAGACGAGGACCTCAAGAAAGAGGTCGAGGGCAAGATCGCGGCCGTTCGTACCGCCCTGGAAAGCCAGGACATAGCTGCGATAAACTCGGCTTCCCAGGAGCTTCAGGAATCGCTTCAAAAGGTGGGCCAGGCCGTATACAGTCAACCGGGCGGACCCGGAGAAGCTCCGCCATCGTCGGACAATGGCGAACCACCTGAGGGTACCGTCGAGGGCGAGTTCCGCGAGGTCTAATCAGCCGGAAGGACCAAAGGGCTCCCCGACCAGTCGGGGGGCCCTTTTTCTTAGCTCAGGGATTAACATGCCTTACTTTGGTTACCTAGCTTAGTGACGGCCAGACGGCCGAGCGCGATGTGCGATGAAAGAGTCAATATGGACATACTCTGGGGTACGAAAGCCGCGGCAAGCGATGCGTGGGCAGGCACTGTCCTCGGCGCGCTTATCAGCCCGGGCCACCGAAGAATCACCCATCTGCTGATTCGACAGGGCTTCGTATTCAGACGCAGTATCGTCATGCCCATAGAAAGAGCGGCTCGCAGCGACGCCGATGCCGTATATTTCGATATGACTTCATCTGAAATGCGTGCCCTACGATCGGATGGCGTCTCGGATCTCTCGTTGAGCCGTAGGACCCAGGCCGAGTTCCACAACGGCCGGAGGCCCCGCGTGTTGGGAGTACGTATATCCGACGAGGACCGGGGCCTGACCCATCTGATACTCAGCGGGTTGATTGGAGAAGACCGCCTTCTCCTTTCGCTTCAAGGGGTTGGGGAGCTGGAAGGGGACGTTATCGCCATTACCGACGACGCCCTCGAGCCCGACGACCTCCCATCATACCGGCGGGACCGCGATATGAAAAGCGACGCTTGGGAGGCGTTATACGCCTCTGGATACATCTCGCCGACGGACCTGCACGGAATCGAGATCGCCGTGGCCGAAGGCCGGGCCATACTTACGGGGAATGTTCGCGAACGGGATGCGGCCGAGGACATCGGCGTCATCCTGCGGAACGTGGAGGGCATCCTTTCGGTTGAAGACGGGACCGTCAGCGACCGTGAGCTCGAAATGAGCTTGACTGCGCTTCTAGCGAGGGAGCACAGGGACATCAGTGACCGGCTGCGGGTGCACTCCCAGTTGGGACGCATCGAAATCAGCGGACCCGCCCTTGCGGAGACCTCCATGCATGCAATCATGCAGCTTGTGTCTTCGATGCCCGGCGTACTATCGGTCGAGGAGAGGCTGGCCACCCCGAATGCCGTCCCCGATGAGCCCGAGCAGAAAGTATCGGAAGCGAGGCCCTAGCGTCTTAGTTTAGTGCAAGGTCCCCGGGAGCTATGCATTAGATGAATGCAATCGCAACAATTATTTCCGTCATAGGCATTGGGCTGCTTTTACTTTCAGGCTGCGGTGGTCTGGATGGTCAATCTAGAGGTAGTTTCAATGGTCAGTCTAGTGGTAGTTTGGATGGTCAATCCATAGGGGCAATGTTTCGTGCGAACCCGCAACACACTGGTGTCTATCGCACAAATGGCGTGGCCCAACTTAGCGGATTAAAGTGGAAATTCAAAAGTGGGGAGGAAATCCGGTCTTCCCCGGCTGTGGTCGACGGGGTTATTCATTTTGGGAGCTATGACGGTTATATCTACGCGGTGGACGTTGAAACAGGCCAGGAGAAGTGGAGGTTCGAAACAGAAGATTCTGTGTACAGTTCCCCTGCCATAGCTAATAGGGTGGCCTATATCGGGAGCTGGGACGGTTACGTATACGCCCTCGACATTGAGAAAGGGCACGAAAAATGGAAGTTCAAGACGGAAGGCAAGGCCATCTCTTCCCCGACCGTCGTCGATGGGACGGTCTATTTCGGGAGCGCGGACGGCAACCTCTATGCGGTGGATGTCGAAACGGGCCGTGAGAAGTGGAGGTTCAAGGGGGGCTTCGTGTTCTCTTCCCCTGCTGTTGCTGAAGGGGTCGTCTATTTCGGGGGCTCTGACCATCTGTACGCCGTCGATACGAAAACAGGCCAGGAGAAGTGGAGGTTCAAGACCGACGGCTTCTTGTTCTCTTCCCCTGCGGTTGCTGAAGGGGTCGTCTATTTTGGGAGCGGCGATGGTTTTCTCTATGCGGTGGACGCCAGTACGGGCCAGGGAAGGTGGAAGTTCGAGACAGAGAAGGCCGTGGAGTCCTCCCCCGCCGTCGCTGACGGAGTGGTCTATATCGGAAGCTGGGACGGGAACCTCTATGCAGTGGACGCAGGTTCAGGCCAGGAGAAGTGGAGGTTCGAAACGGAAGCCCCGATAGAGTCCTCTCCCGCCGTCGCCGATGGGGTCGTGTATATCGGGAGCTATGACCATAATCTCTATGCAGTGGACATCCAGACCGGACAACGAAAGTGGAGTTTCTTGACAGAAAAATGGGTGTTATCTTCCCCAGCCATTGTCGGTGGAGTCGTCTACTTCGGGAGCAGCGACGGCCATCTTTACGCCCTAGAATGAGCCCACCACGGGGGTGGTGACAGGGTTCGCAATCAACGTTTGCGGCGGCCGCGCGCCATAGATGTTCCTCTTGTCTTCCGCCTCTAACTGCGTCTGGCAGAACCTCGCCCTCTACCGCTGGCGTTTTGCT